>NZ_JBGWAB010000019.1:0-89215 GCF_041862025.1 Streptomyces sp. AB3(2024) | reverse complement strand
AGCGCCGATGGTACTGCAGGGGGGACCCTGTGGGAGAGTAGGACGCCGCCGAACAATCATTGTGGGAAAGCCCCGCACCTTATGGTGCGGGGCTTTTCTGCGTTTACGGGCATTTACCGGCCGATCCACCCGTTCGCCCCGGGCCGGCCGGGGGTGGGTCAACCGTCGGTTCCACCGTTTACCCGCACGGGGTTGCCGGGAACCCGCGCCGGTCGCTCGTACGCTGGGTGGATGGGCTATGAGCTGGTCATCTTCGACAACGACGGCGTCCTCGTGGACAGCGAGCCGCTCGCCAACTCCATCCTGTCCGCGTATCTGACGGAGATCGGGCACCCCACCACCTATGAAGAGTCCCTGCGGGACTACATGGGAGCGGCGGTGCACCGGGTGCACGACCTGGTCTTCGAACGGACCGGGCAGCGGCTGCCCGAGGAGTTCGACCACACCCTGCAGGAACGGATCTCCGCCGGGTTCGCGCGGGAGCTGAAGCCCGTCCCCGGGGTCACCGAGGTGCTGGCCGAGCTGTCCGCGCAAGGGGTGCCGTACTGCCTGGCCTCCTCCGGGACCCACGAGCGGATCCGGGTCGGACACCGCAGCGCGGGCCTGGGGGAGTGGTTCGAGGAAGAGTGGATCTTCAGTGCGGAGGACGTGGGGCGGGGCAAGCCGGCGCCGGACCTGTTCCTGCACGCCGCCGACATGATGGGCGTCGAGGCCGCGCGGTGCGTGGTGGTCGAGGACAGTCCGCTCGGGGTGGAGGCCGCACGGGCCGCGGGGATGGACGTCCTCGCCTACACCTCGATGTCCCCCGCCGCCGCCCTCCCCGGGGCCACCGGCTACTTCGGCGAGATGAAGGAGCTCGCCGCCCTGCTCGGATTGGGTGTGTGATCTCTCTACCCACCGGTAAACGGGGGGCCTACGCTGTGCCGCCATGACAGTTGACGTGCGGCTGCGGCGCGGGCGGGGCGCGCTCGGGTTCGGCTTCTTCGCGCAGGGCGTCGCCTTCGCCCTGCTGGTGACCCGGATCCCGGCCATCCAGGGCCAGTACGGGATATCCGACGGGCTGCTGCCCGCCTTCCTCGCCGCCGTGCCGATCCTCGCCGGCGTCTCCAGCGTCGCCACCGAGCACCTGGTGAAGCGGATCGCGCCGAGCACGGTGCTGCGGTGGGCCCAGCCCGTCGTGCTGCTGGCGCTGCTCGGCGTCGGGGCCGGTACCCGGATGTGGCACGTCGCGGTGGCCCTGGGGGTGTTCGGGCTGGCGGTCGGGGCACTGGACGCCTCGATGAACATGCTGGGGGTGAGCCTCCAGCGGGCGTACGGACGCAGCATCATGCTCGGGTTCCACGCCGCGTACAGCCTCGGCGGGATCCTGGGGGCCTCGGCGGCCTGGGCGGGCGCGCACTGGCACCTGGCGCTGTTCACCGGGTACCTGCCGGCCGTGCTGGTGCTGCTGCCGTTGGTGCTGGCGGGCAGCCGGTTCTACGTGGACGCGACGGCCGGCGGGGCCGGGGAGGCGGCCGAGGGGTGGCCGGCCGGGGGCGGGAAGCTGCTGCTGCCGCTGTGCCTGGTGATGGCGTGCGCGTACATCGGGGACTCTACGGTGGCGAACTGGAGTGCCAAGTACCTCCAGGACGTGCTGGGCAGCTCGGAGCAGCTGGCGACGGTCCCGTACAACGTGTACATGGTGACGACCCTGATCGGGCGGGCCGTGGGCGACCTCGGGGTGCGCCGGTTCGGGGCGGTGGCCGTGGTGCGGAGCGGGACGGTGGTGGCGGCCGGCGGGTTCGCGGTGGTGGCCGCCGCGCCCGGGGCGTGGACGGGGATGCTCGGGTTCACGCTGCTGGGCATCGGGCTGTGCGTGATCGTGCCGCAGACCTTCGCCGCCGCGGGGCGGCTCTTCCCGGGGGCTTCGGACACGGCCGTCGCGCGGCTGAACATCTTCAACTACGTGGGTTTCCTGATCGGTTCGCCGCTCGTCGGCGGGATCGGGGACGCCTGGAGCTACCGGGGGGCGATGCTCGTTCCGATGGTGCTCGTGCTGGTCACGCTCTCCCAGGCCCGCTCGTTCGGTCCGGAACGGGCCCGATACGGTGTCGGGCATGAGCGGCGAGCCGGTGACCGGGCTGTTGATGTGGGACGAGGCGGTAACGAGGTATGACTTCGGACCGAGCCATCCGATGGACCCGGTGCGCCTGGCGCTGACCATGGGCCTGGTGCGCGCCTTCGGGCTGGACCGGGCGATGGAGGTGCGGGCGGCCCCGGCGGCCGGCGATTCGACGCTGCGGCTGGTGCACCGCGAGGACTACGTGGCCGCGGTGCGCGAGGTGTCGGCCGACCCGGGGGTGGCCGACGGTTCGTACGGGCTCGGGACGGTGGACGATCCGGCGTTCCCGGGGATGCACGAGGCCTCGGCGCTGATCGCGGGGCAGTCGGTGGCGGGGGCGGAGGCGCTCTGGGCCGGTGAGGCGGAGCACGCGGTGAACTTCGCGGGCGGGCTGCACCACGCGATGCCGGGTGGGGCCGCCGGGTTCTGCGTGTACAACGACGCGGCCCTGGCCGTCGCGCGGCTGCTGGAGCTGGGGGCCGAACGGGTGGCGTACGTCGACGTGGACGTCCATCACGGGGACGGCGTGCAGACGGCGTTCTGGGACGATCCGCGGGTCCTGACGGTGTCGCTGCACGAGCATCCGCGGACGCTGTTCCCGCAGACGGGCTGGCCGCAGGAGACGGGCGGCGCGGCGGCCGAGGGGTCCGCGGTGAACGTGGCGCTGCCCGCCGGGACGGGTGACGAGGGCTGGCTGCGGGCCTTCCACGCGACGGTGCCGGAGCTGCTGGCGGACTTCCGGCCGCAGGTGCTGGTGACCCAGCACGGGGCCGACACGCACTTCGAGGACCCGCTCGCCCACTTGGCGGTGTCGCTGGACGCGCAGCGGGCGGTGCAGGAGGCCTGCCACCGGCTGGCGCACGAGTACGCGGGCGGGCGGTGGCTGGCGCTGGGCGGCGGCGGGTACGCGGTGGTGGACGTCGTACCGCGGTCGTGGACGCACCTGGTGGGGATCGCGGCGCACCGGCCGGTGGACCCGGCGGCGGCGGTTCCGCAGGAGTGGCTCGACCAGGTGTACGCGCGGACGCGGCAGCCGGGGCCGGCGCGGATGACGGACGGCCGTGACGCGCAGTGGCGGGAGTGGGATGCCGGTTACGATCCAGCGGACGCGACGGATCAGGCCGTTCTGGCGACGCGCCGGGCGGTGTTCCCGCTGCGCGGGATGCTCGTGTGACGATGCATCGTTACGCCAACTGTGGGGCGGTTCGCCGGAACTGATGAAGCGCCAGATGGGGTGCGACAGCATCGGAGGGTGTTGAGCACCGGCGCGTTGCGTGCGCATCTGCTGGCAGCCCGGCTGGCCGGGCCCGTCGCCACGTCGAGGGAGTCGAGCCTGCGTCGTTACCGGCTGTTCGCGGCGGGGGATCCGCGGGTGCTGTTGGGGCTGGACCCGGAGCGGGCCTGGGGTGAGGGCGAGCTGCTGCGGCTGATGGCGGCCAAGTGCGGGGTCTCGGCGGATCCGGCGCACGTCAGCGGGCCGGACGTGATCGACCCGGAGCTGACGGTGGCGGCCCTGGGGGCCTTCGCGGAGCGCTTGGGCGCGGCGGCCGGGGCGCGGTCACCCGTGCTGTTCGGCACGGGGCATCCGCACCGCCTCCTGGGCTTCTACGCTGCTTTGGCCGGGGCGCTGTCGGCGGCGGGATGTGATGTCCTCACCCCGGCGCAGGGGGTCGGTGTCGACATGGCGACCCGGTTCGGCGTACGCCCGTACCGGATCGATTACGTACGGGGAGTCGCACTGGTGCGGGAACCCGGCGCGCGGCGGGCCGGGAGTGCGACCGGCGTGCACTCCCATTCGCCGCTGCCGGTTCGGATCGCCCTCGGGGCGCTGGCGGAGGCCGGGGGGCCGCTGCCGGAACTGGTGGTGGGGGATCACGGGTGGGTCTGCGGTGCAGGTCAGCTCGGTGTGGATGCGATCGGGCTGGCCGATGCGGATGATCCCGCGTTGTTCGTCGGGGAGGCCGAGGGGCGGGTCGCGGTGAGCGTTCCGCTTGATGACGGGGTGCGCTCGGAGCACTACGGTCCGCTCGCCCGGTACGTGCTGCGCCGTGCGCGGCTGTCGGTGCGTCAGGAGTGGCCGTAGCTCCTCTTCCCCACTCGTATCACACGCCCCTACTCTGGGGAGTGAGCGTGCGACGACGAGGAGTAACCGGAGGGGAAGCCGGTGCCCGTCACTGCGCGGAAGGTCAAGGTGTGTCATGGCTGCTGGCGAGAGGCCTCTCAGTGAGGTTCAGTTCCTGACCGTGGCGGAGGTCGCCTCGGTGATGCGAGTGTCGAAGATGACCGTGTACCGCTTGGTGCACAACGGTCATCTGCCCGCAATCCGGGTGGGCCGGTCCTTCCGGGTCCCCGAGAACGCGGTTCACGAGTACCTCCGGGAGTCCTATGTGGGGGTGGAGTCGGCCTGAGACTGAGGCTCGGGAAGATCTGCGGAGGGCTCGGATTACAAGCCTGGACTCCGGGCGGGTAGGCTAGGCCGACGTAGGTCGTGTGGGCCCAGACGCCCCGCACCGATCCCCGTCAAGGCGGGGATGTTCCGAGAAGTGAGCGAGGGTAGTCGTGGGCTCTGTTATCAAGAAGCGGCGCAAGCGGATGGCTAAGAAGAAGCACCGCAAGCTGCTCAAGCGCACCCGCGTCCAGCGCCGTAACAAGAAGTAAACGGCAGCTGTACGTGTTCTCCGCAGCCCCTCCACCATCCTTGGTGGAGGGGCTGCGGTGCAGCCGGGGTACTTCTTCGAGGGAGGCGCTGAGCTCGTGGGCAAGGTCGTGCTCGTCACCGGGGCTGCACGGCAGCTGGGAGGCCGCTTCGTACGGCGCATCCAGCGCGACCCGGAGGTGGAACGGGTCATCGCGGTCGACGCGGTGAGCCCGCCGCACCGGCTCGGCTCGGCCGAGTTCGTGCGGACGGACATCAGGCAGTCGGCCATCGCCCGCGTGCTCGCCGAGCACGCCGTGGACACGGTGGTCCACCTGGCCGTCACGGGCGGCGCCGCGGGCGCCCCGGGCGGGCGCAGCGCCGTCAAGGAAACGAACGTCATCGGGACGATGCAGCTCCTCGGGGCCTGCCAGAAGTCGCCGACGGTACGACGGCTCGTGGTGAAGTCGAGCACCAGTGTGTACGGGGGCACCTCCCGGGATCCGGCCGTCTTCACCGAGACCACCCAGCCGAAGTCCCTGCCGAGCGCCGGCTTCGCGAAGGACGCGGCGGAGGTCGAGGGATACGTACGGGGCTTCGCGCGCCGGCGGCCGGACGTGGCCGTGTGCGTGCTGCGCTTCGCGAACATCCTGGGGCCGTTCGCGGATTCGGCGCTGGCGGAGTACTTCTCGATGCCGGTGATGCCGACGGTGCTGGGCTACGACCCGAGGCTGCAGTTCGTCCACGAGGACGACGTGGTGGAAGTGCTCCGGCTGGCCGCGGGGGAGCCGCGGCGGGGGACGCTGAACAGCGGCACGTTCAACATCGCGGGGGACGGGGTGCTGCTGCTGTCGCAGTGCTCACGGAGGCTGGGGCGGCCTACGGTGCCCCTGCTGCTGCCCGCGGTGACGTGGGTGGGGTCGGCGCTGCGCGCGGTCGGGGTGACGGACTTCTCCCCGGAGCAGATCCGGCTGCTGACCCACGGCCGGGTCGTGGAGACCTCGCAGATGCGGGACACCCTGGGGTTCCGGCCGATGTACACGACCGTGGAGACCTTCGCCGACTTCGCGCGCAGCCGCGGGGGCGGGCTCCTGCCTCCGGAGCGGGTGGACCGGGCCGTGCGGCGGGCGGCGGCCGTGCTGAAGGTGGAGGGCCTGGATGTGGGTGCCGGTGTGGACGAGGGAGCGAAGCGATAGTGGCGGACGCGAAGGTCATCCCGTTCGACGAGGACCGGCCGCGCCGGCGCGGCGCGGTCCGGAAGGTACGGGCGGTGCCCGATCCGGCGGAGCCGTTGGAGTCGGTGGAGCCGGTGGAGTCCGCCGTCGGGTCCGGCCCCGAGCCGGTTGCGGCGGGGGCCGGTGACGGCTGGGACCGGCGGATCGCGGGCGGGCTGGCGTTCCTGCGGCGACGGATCACCGGGGAGTACGAGGTCGACGACTTCGGCTACGACAAGGAACTGACGGACCAGGTCCTGATGTCCCTGCTGCGGCCGCTGTACGACAAGTACTTCCGGGTGGAGGTCAAGGGCATCGAGAACATCCCCAAGGAGGGTGGTGCGCTGATCGTGGCGAACCACTCGGGGACGGTCCCGCTGGACGGGCTGATGCTCCAGGTGGCCGTGCACGACCGGCATCCCGCCGAGCGGCACCTGCGGCTGCTGGCGGCGGACCTGGTCTTCATGCTGCCGGTGGTGAACGAGGTCGCCCGCAAGGCCGGGCACACGCTGGCCTGCGCGGAGGACGCGCAGCGGCTCCTGGAGGCCGGGGAGCTGGTCGGGGTGATGCCGGAGGGCTTCAAGGGGGTAGGGAAGCCGTTCGGCGAGCGGTACAAGCTCCAGCGGTTCGGGCGGGGCGGTTTCGTCTCCACGGCGCTGAGGGCGGGTACTCCGATCGTGCCCTGCTCGATCGTGGGCGCGGAGGAGATCTATCCGATGATCGGCAACGCGAAGACGCTGGCGCGGTTGCTGGGGCTGCCGTACTTCCCGGTGACGCCGACGTTCCCGTGGCTGGGGCCGCTGGGCGCGGTGCCGCTGCCGACGAAGTGGACGATCCAGTTCGGGGAGCCGATCCCGACGGACGGGTACGCGCCCGAGGCGGCGGAGGACCCGATGCTGATGTTCAACCTCACGGACCAGGTCCGGGAGCAGATCCAGCACACCCTGTACAAGCTGCTGGTGCAGCGGCGTTCGGTGTTCTTCTGAGCCGGCGCGTTTGAACGGTGGCAGGACGAAGCGGGGGTCGCGCGGTGCGCGGCCCCCGCTGTCGCGTCGGCTACTGGCCGGCGTCCTCCGCGTTGAGGCCCAGGCCCGGGAGGAGGCCCGGGAGGAGCGGCGGGAGGGTGATGTCCGGCTTCGGCTGGTCCGGGGTCGCCGAGGAGGGCGGGGTGGACTGGCCCGGGGCCGGGGGGTGGAGCAGGTCGCCGGCGCCGCCCAGGAGGCCGCCCGCGCCGGCAGCCGGGGGCCGGCTGCCGGAGGGGCTGGGGGTGGCCTGGGGCGCCGCCTGGGAGGGGGCACCCGGTTGCGGCGGGGTCTGCTGCTTGCCCGCCGCCGGACTGCTGGGCTGTTTGGCGGGCGCGCCCGAGCCGCGCGTCTGTTCCGGGGGCTTGGGGAGCAGTCCCTGGAGCGGCGCCACGTCTTCGTCTATGGCCTGGAACACCGATTCGACCTCGCCCCCGACGTCGTTGAGCTGCGCCGGGAGCTTGTCCCGGAGCCTGCCCCACGCGTCGCGGTGCGAGCGGGAGAACGAGGACAGCGTCTGGATCGGGCCGAGCGATCCGTCCCGTTCGTACGCCGCCTGGAGCAGCCGGTGGCCTTCGGCGGCGTCGTGCTTCATGCCCGCGAGGGCCCGGCGGATCGCGCCCAGCACCTCGTGGTCCAGCGGGCCCGATCGGCCGCGCTCCATGAGCCGACGTGCTTCCGACAGCCGGTTCGAGGCCTGGTCCAGGTAGAGCTCGCCCCGGTCCGCGTCCTCGTCGGCCATGCCCAGCTTCAGGTCCTCCATGCCCCGCTTGACGGGGTAGAGGGAGTCACCGGGCAGGGCGTCGGTGCTGGCAGCGGCCACTCCGCTGAAGGCCCCTGCGGCCACACCCACGGTGAGGCCCCCCGCTGCGATGCCCTTGGACCAGCGGGAGCGGGGCCGCAATTTCCGGAGCGAGGTCGCCCGGTGGGCGCCGCGGCCGGTCCGCTGCTCGGGCAGCAGAGGGTTCTCGGCGGCACCGCCCCCGGCCCTCTCCTCCATCACCATGGCCTCCATGGCGGCGACGAGCTGGGCTCGTTGCACCACTTTGACCTCGGGGTCCAGCACCGGGCGCGGCATTCTTTCGCCGAGCGCGCTCGCCAGGGCCAGCAACCGGTCGTGGTCGGCAGGTTCGGCAGGTGCCTCGGACTGCTCGGCCGCCGGGTCCGGTTCCGAAAGGTCGGACGTGGTCCGATCCTCCAGGGCCTGGGCGAAGGCGTTCGCCCGCCGGTGCGGAGTAACGTTCGCGATCACTGGCGGCACCTCCTCTCGTCATGACGATCGACTCCCCAAGCTGTCCGGAAGGTTGCCTTCCTTGAGCACATCCACACTTTCGGGTGAGTGGCTTCGGGCAGGGCGTGTCCACAGGGAGCCTGCATCCCGCACAACGAGCGGCGCGGCACTTGGGTTACGGACGAAGGATGATCGGACCACAGCGTCATCGAGGGGTCACCGGGAGTAGACGTCAGGTTGTCGTTACTGCGGGGTCCGGCGGAGGGGATCGGTGGTCCGCCGGGCGTGGGGGAGGTGTGGGGACGGGGGTGCGGTGCGGGGGAGCGGGTCAGCGGGCGTCGTCCGGGAGCAGGCGGGCCAGGGTGCGGACCGCCCGGTACTGGAGCGTCTTGATGGCGCCCTCGTTCTTCCCCATCACCCGGGCCGTCTCGGCGACCGAGAGGCCCTGCAGGAAGCGCAGGGTCACGCACTCCTGCTGCTGGGGGTTCAGTTTCCGCACGGCTTCGAGCAGGGCCGCGTTGGATAGGGACTCCAGTACGGAGTCCTCGGGGCTGCGCTCGACCTCGTTGGCGTCGAGCATCTCGCCGGTGGTGACCTCCAGGCGGAAGCGGCTGGACTTGAAGTGGTCCGCCACCAGGTTCCGCGCGATGGTCACCAGCCAGGCGCCGAAGTCGCGGCCCTGCCAGGTGAAGGTGGAGATGCGGCGCAGCGCGCGCAGGAAGGTCTCACTGGTGAGGTCCTCCGCGGTCGCCTTGCCCCCGACGCGGTAGTAGATGTAGCGGTACACCGTGTCGCTGTACTGGTCGTAGAGGCGGCCGAAGGCCTCGGCCTCGCCGGCCTGGGCGCGTTCGACCAGGTCCATCATGCGGGCCTGGTCGCTGTCCGCGGTGGGGCGGCGGGCGGCGGGCGCGCCGGTGGCTGCGGTGCCGGCGGGGCTCGCGCCCGTCCGACCTCGTCTGCCCACCGTCGCCCCGCCGTCGGTCAGGGCGTAGCAAGGACCGGCCGGGCCGAGGCCGGCAGGGACCGCGGCGGCGAGGGCGGGGACGGCGTACGCGGTGGGGACGAAGCCGCGCAGGTGGTCGAGGACCGTTGCGCGCAGCGTAGCCAGGCCCGAGGCGTCAACCCCGACAGGTGGGTACACGGGACTCCCAGAGGCAGAGCTTCCATCACGTGCAGTGCGGGACCGTTCACCCGTCGTGGCGACAGATGGGCGGTGGCATGCGTTTGAGGAGAATAACGCTTCGTACAGGCAGCGCTACACCCAGTTGCTGAAATCACCGGTTCCGACACTTCTGTTGCGTGTCCAGGGCATATTCAGGCCTGGTTGGTGATCGGTTCTTGATCGGATGGGTGCGCGGAATGGACGCTTCCGCGCTGGCTCGCGACCGACCCGGGCAGGCCGGAGTGCCGCGCCGACGGCGCGGGCAGGGGTGGGCGGTTGGGCGCGGCGGGGCCCGTGGCCGGGCCGGGGCCCGGTGTCGCTACTTGCGGCGGCGGTGCAGGGCGATGGCGGCGGCCGCGCCACCTGCGATCGCGCCGACTCCGGCCGCGGCCGGGACGCCGACCTTCACGGCCTTGCGGCCGGTCCGATAGTCGCGCAGCCGCCAGTCGTTGGCCTGGGCGTGCTTGCGCAGTTTTGTGTCGGGATTGATCGCGTACGGATGTCCGACCAGCGACAGCATCGGGATGTCGTTGTGCGAATCGCTGTACGCGGCGCAGCGGGCGAGGTCCAGGTCCTCGGCGGCGGCCAGCGCGCGCACCGCCTCGGCCTTGGCGGGGCCGTGCAGGGGCTCGCCGACCAGGCGGCCGGTGTACACGCCGTCCACGGACTCCGCGACGGTGCCCAGGGCTCCGGTCAGGCCCAGGCGGCGGGCGATGATCGTGGCCGTCTCCACGGGCGCGGCGGTGACCAGCCACACCTTCTGGCCGGCGTCGAGGTGGGCCTGGGCGAGGGCGCGGGTGCCGGGCCAGATCCGCTCGGCCATGTACTCGTCGTAGATCTCCTCGCCGATGGACATCAGCTCCGAGACCCGGTGGCCCTTGACGATGGACAGGGCGCTGTCGCGGGCGTCCTGCATGTGGTCGGGGTCCTCGACCCCGGCGAGCCGGAACCAGGCCTGCTGCCAGGCGAAGCGGGCCAGTTCGCGGCGGCGGAAGAACTCGCGCTTGTAGAGGCCGCGGCCGAAGTGGAAGATCGCGGCGCCCTGCATGACGGTGTTGTCGAGGTCGAAGAAGGCGGCGGCCAGGTCGTCGCCCGGAACGGGGAACTCCGGCTCGGGGGCGGTCTCCGGGACGTCCGTCGCGGGCGCGATGGAGGCCGCCGGGAGGGCCTGTCCGGCCTCGTCCTGCGGCGGTGTCGTATGAGGTGGGGCTTCGGCCTGCGCGGTCTTGCGGGCGGCCTCGGCCGAGGCCTCGCCTGCCAGCACGCTCCGCGCGGTCGCGGAGCGCCTACGGGGGGTGAGCCATCCCAGAGCGGCCATGACGCGAGCATAGCCACTGTGTTCGGGAGTTCCCGAACCGCCGGGAAACGGAGCGGTTAACTCTTCGGGCACCGCGGCGCGGCGCGGGACAATGAGGACATGAGTCCTTTGCTGCGCCGTAAGGAAAAGAAGCGTCCCGGGGAGCGGATGGTCACGCTCATCGGGAAGCCGGGGTGCCATCTGTGTGACGACGCCCAGGAGGTCATCGAATCGATCTGCGCCGAGACGGGCGCACAGTGGGAGAAGAAGGACATCTCGCAGGACGAGGAGCTCTACCGGCTGCACTGGGAGCAGATTCCGGTGGTGCTGATCGACGGCGAGCAACACACCTTCTGGAGGGTGAACCCAGACCGGCTGCGACGGGCATTGGGAGCCTGACCGCTTCGGCGGTTACCATCATGGGCGATTTATGGGGACTCGGGGGCGTATTGATGAGGAGTGTGTACCGCTTTGCCCCCCTCGGGATTTGAACGGGTTCGGCCCGTTCCCGGTTCCGGCCTTCCCTGCCCAACCCGCGTGACCCCGGTCACTTTGCTCGGACAAAGCGGACACAATCTTTGTGCACGCGTTCACAAAGACATAGCCTGCATTCGACGGGGCGGTCCTGGGACAAGTGGCCGCCTGCAGCCCCGCTCATCCCGCAGGAGCATCGTGGCAACTGGCCGAACTCACCGACCGGCGACCCGCAGCCGAGGTATTCCCGAGGCCACTGTCGCCCGGCTTCCGCTGTACCTGCGCGCCCTCACCGCGCTCTCCGAGCGATCGGTGCCCACGGTGTCCTCCGAAGAGCTCGCGACCGCCGCCGGGGTCAACTCGGCGAAGCTGCGCAAGGACTTCTCGTACCTCGGTTCCTACGGGACCCGGGGCGTCGGCTACGACGTCGAGTACCTCGTCTACCAGATCTCCCGCGAACTCGGCCTGACCCAGGACTGGCCGGTCGTCATCGTCGGCATCGGCAACCTCGGCGCCGCGCTCGCCAACTACGGCGGTTTCGCCTCCCGTGGGTTCCGCGTGGCCGCGCTGATCGACGCCGACCCCGCGATGGCCGGGAAGCCGGTCGCCGGCATGCCCGTCCAGCACACCGATGACCTGGAGAAGATCATCGAGGAGAACGGCGTCTCGATCGGGGTCATCGCGACCCCGGCCGGCGCCGCGCAGCAGGTGAGCGAGCGGCTCATCGCCGCCGGGGTCACCTCCATCCTGAACTTCGCGCCGACCGTGCTGTCCGTGCCCGACGGCGTGGACGTCCGCAAGGTCGACCTGTCGATCGAGCTCCAGATCCTGGCCTTCCACGAGCAGCGCAAGGCCGGTGAGGAAGCGGCCGCCGCGGGCACGGGCGCCGACGCCGGTACGGGTACGGGCGCCGCGCCCGCCGCCGCCGTCGAGCCGCCGGCCGGGCGGTCCGCCGCGGCCACCCGCAAGGGCGGACCCGAGGGTGACGTCCCGGCGGTGATGCCGGCATGAGTCTGCTCGTCGTGGGCCTCAGCCACCGCAGCGCGCCCGTGAGCGTCCTGGAGCGGGCCTCACTGTCCGCCGACGCCAAGGTCAAGCTGCTGCACGACACGCTGGCCGCCGAGCCGGCGGCCGAGGCCACCGTGCTCGCCACCTGCAACCGGATCGAGCTGTACGCCGACGTGGACAAGTTCCACGCCGGTGTCGCCGAGCTGTCCACGCTGCTGGCCCAGCACAGCGGGGTCGCGCTGGAGGAGCTCACCCCTTACCTGTACGTGCACTACGAGGACCGGGCGGTGCACCACCTGTTCTCGGTGGCGTGCGGGCTGGACTCGATGGTCGTCGGAGAGGGCCAGATCCTCGGCCAGATCAAGGACGCGCTCGCGCTGGGCCAGGAGCTCCACACGGCCGGCCGGCTGATCAACGACCTCTTCCAGCAGGCGCTGCGCGTCGGCAAGCGGGCGCACTCCGAGACCGGAATCGACCGGGCCGGACAGTCGCTGGTGACCTTCGGGCTGGAGCAGCTCGCCGGGCACGCGGCCCCCGTCGGGGAGTGGGCCGCGGGCAAGCGGGCCCTGGTGATCGGCGCCGGGTCGATGTCCTCGCTGGCCGCCGCGACGCTCGCGCGGGTGGGCGTCGCCGAGATCGTCGTGGCCAACCGGACCGCGGAGCGGGCGGAACGTCTCGCCGGGATTCTGGTTGCCTCGGGCACCGGTGTCGCGGCGCGGGCCGTGACGATGGGCGCCGTCACCGACGAACTGACACGTGTTGACGTGGTCGTCTCCTGTACGGGCGCGACCGGGCTGGTCCTGACCGGCGACGACGTGGCGCACGCGGTGGAGGCCGGCCCCGCCGGGCCCATTCCCGCCCCGCCGCTCCCCGAGACCGGCGCCGCCCCCCGGGTGGCCGTGGCCGACGCCGAGGTCGTGGCACGGCTGGTCGCCGCCGCCGAGGCCGGGCGCCGGCTCGCCGACGCCGGGGCCGCGCGGACCATCGTGCCGGCGCCGGCCACCACCGAGCCGGACGGCTGCCCCCTCGGCCCGGACACCCCCGCCGGAGACGGACGCTCCGCGCTGACCGGGGTCGACGCCACCTCCCTCGAACTGCACGGCACCTGGGCCGACCAGGGCGAGGCCGCCGCGCAGCGGCAGCCCCGCCGGACGGTCCGCAGCAGCGTCGACGGCACGGCCGTGCGGCTCGCGCTGCTCGACCTGGCCATGCCCCGCGACATCGACGCCGCCGTGCACCGGATCCCCGGGGTGCGCCTCGTCGACATCGAGAGCCTCGCCGAGGCCTCGGCCGACGCCCCGATGGCGGCCGACGTCGACGCCGTGCGCACGATCGTCGCGGACGAGGTGGCCGCCTTCGGCGCCGCCCAGCGCGCCGCGCACATCACCCCCACCGTCGTCGCCCTGCGGGCGATGGCCGCCGAGGTCGTCGCCATGGAGGTGGCACGGCTCGACGGGCGGGTACCCGACCTCGACGAGCGGCAGCGGGCCGAGGTCACCCAGACCGTGCGCCGCGTCGTCGACAAGCTCCTCCACGCGCCGACCGTGCGCGTCAAGCAGCTCGCGAGCGAACCCGGCGGCGCCGGGTACGCCGAAGCGCTGCGCGAACTCTTCGACCTCGACCCTCAGACGGTGGAATCCGTCAGCCGGGCGGACGCGGCCGATCCGAAGAACGATGACGACCCAGGACGGGCATCATGAACACACGTCCCGACCAGCCCCTCAGGCTCGGCACGCGGCGCAGCAAGCTGGCCATGTCCCAGTCCGGGCACGTCGCCGAGGCGGTCCGGGCGGTCACCGGCCGCCCGGTGGAGCTCGTGGAGATCACGACCTACGGTGACGTGTCCCGCGAGAACCTCGCCCAGATCGGCGGCACCGGGGTGTTCGTCACCGCGCTGCGAGACGCACTGGTCCGCGGCGAGGTCGACTTCGCCGTGCACTCGCTGAAGGACCTGCCGACCACGCAGCCCGACGAGCTGGTCATCGCGGCCATGCCGAAGCGGGAGGACCCGCGCGACGCGCTCGTGGCACGGGACGGCCTGACCTTCGAGCAGCTGCCCGACGGCGCCCGCGTGGGCACCGGCTCGCCGCGCCGGACCGCGCAGCTGCACGCGTACGCCCGCAGCCTGGGCAAGCGCATCGAGACCGTCGCGATCCGCGGCAACGTCGACACCCGCATCGGGTTCGTGCGCGACGGGGAGCTCGACGCCGTCGTGCTCGCCGCCGCCGGACTGAACCGGATCGGCCGTGGCGACGAGGCGACCGACCTGCTGTCGGTCGACAACATGCTGCCCGCGCCCGGCCAGGGTGCCCTGGCCGTGGAGTGCCTCGCGTCCGAGACGGAGCTCGTCGCCGCACTCGGTGAGCTCGACGACCCGCACACCCGGGCCGCCGTCACCGCGGAGCGGGTCCTGCTCGCCGCCCTGGAGGCCGGCTGCAGCGCCCCCGTGGGCGCACTCGCCGACCTTCTGGCCGACGGGGAGATTGTCAATGAAATGCGCCTGCGCGGTGTCGTCGGAACCCTCGACGGAACCACGCTGGTGCAGCTGTCCACCACCGGTCCCGTGCCCCAGTCGTACGACGAGGCCATGGCGCTCGGCCGCGAACTCGCGGACGAGATGCTGGCCAAGGGCGCGGCCGGTCTGATGGGGGAGCGATCCCTTTGAACCCCTCAAGCCCCACCACCTCCGCTTTTCCGGCCGTCGCCGCGCACGGGCTCGTCACCTTCCTCGGTGCCGGCCCCGGCGACCCGGGTCTGCTGACGCTGCGCGCCGTGGAGGCGCTCGTCGCCGCGGACGTACTGATCGCCGAGCCAGAAGTGCTCGACGTCGTACGGACCCACGCGCGCGCGGGCGTCGACACGCCGCAGCTGACGGTCGCTGACGAACTGTCAGCCGCCGCCGGGGTCCCGGTGATCCGCGACGCCGCCAATCTTGTCATGGAGGCCGCGCGCTCCGGCAGGCGGGTCGTCCGTGCCGTCACCGGCGACCCGGGGCTCGACGGGAACGCCGCCTCGGAGATGCTGGCCTGCGCCCACGCGGGGATCCCCTTCGAGGTGGTGCCCGGTGTCGCCACCGCCGTCGGCGTGCCCGCCTACGCGGGCGTGCCGCTGCGCGGCGAGCAGGGCGCCGACGTCCGCTTCGTCGACGCCCGGCACGCCTCGCAGCGCTGCTGGAGCGAGGTGGGCACCAGCGAGTGCAGCGTCGTCGTCTCCGCGACCCTGGAGACCGTCTCCTCCGCAGCAGCCGAGCTGGTGTCGGCCGGCCGCAAGCCGGAGACCCCGCTGACGGTGACCGTGGGCGGTACGACGACCCGCCAGCGGACCTGGAGCGCGACCCTGGGCACCATCGCCCAGGTGTTCAAGCAGGGCAAGGTGCTCCCCTCCCCCGAGGGCGCGCGGCCCGTCATAGCCGTGGTCGGTGAGCAGGGCGCCGCCGCGCGGCGCGAGGAGCTGGCCTGGTTCGAGTCGAAGCCGCTGTTCGGCTGGCGGGTCCTCGTACCGCGCACCAAGGAGCAGGCCGCTTCGCTCTCCGACCAGCTGCGTTCCTACGGCGCGGTGCCGCACGAGGTGCCGACCATCGCCGTGGAGCCGCCGCGCACCCCGCAGCAGATGGAGCGGGCGGTCAAGGGCCTGGTCACCGGCCGCTACGAGTGGATCGCCTTCACCTCCGTCAACGCGGTCAAGGCGGTGCGGGAGAAGTTCGAGGAGTACGGGCTCGACGCGCGCGCCTTCGCGGGCATCAAGGTCGCCGCCGTCGGCGAGCAGACCGCCGCCGCGCTGGTCGAGTTCGGCGTGAAGCCGGACCTGGTGCCGAGCGGCGAGCAGTCGGCCGCCGGGCTGCTGGAGGACTGGCCGCCGTACGACCCGGTCTTCGACCCGATCGACCGCGTCTTCCTGCCGCGCGCCGACATCGCCACCGAGACCCTGGTGGCCGGGCTGATCGAGCTGGGCTGGGAGGTCGACGACGTCACGGCCTACCGGACCGTGCGCGCGTCGCCGCCGCCGGCCGACACCCGTGAGGCGATCAAGGGCGGCGGCTTCGACGCCGTGCTCTTCACCTCGTCGAGCACCGTCCGCAACCTGGTCGGCATCGCGGGCAAGCCGCACAACGTGACCGTCATCGCCTGCATCGGGCCGGCCACCGCCAAGACGGCGGAGGAGCACGGCCTGCGCGTGGACGTGCTGTCGCCGGAGCCGAGCGTGGGCAAGCTGGCGGAGGCCCTCGCCGCGTACGGCGAGGCCCGTCGCGAGGCCGCGAAGGAGGCCGGAGAAACGGTCTCCCGCCCGAGCGAACGCCGCCCGGGCGCGCGGCGCCGTCGCACGACGTGAGCGGCTTAGGCGGGGCGGCTCCGCCGCAGGACACGGGGAAGGGGCCCGGGTGCACAGCGCACCCGGGCCCCTTCCCCCGTTCCCGGGGGTAATTCGGTTGTCCGCCGGCCCCCGCCGGGCGAGGATCGCCGCCGGACAAGGGGGGGGACGGATGACGGAGCTGGACGCCCGGCTGTGCGCGGCGGTCGCCGCGTATGCGGTGGAGACCGTGGAGGCGCTGGTCGCGGCCGGGGCGGACCCGGACCGGGTGCTGCTGCGGGCCGTCGAAGGGGGCTCCCCGGCGGTGGTGTCGGCGCTCCTCGACACGCGCGGCACGCCACTGCCGGAGGCGGAGCGCGACCGGCTGCTGGTCGCGGCCCGCTGGTGGTACGAGCGGGGCGCGGAGGGGGAGCTGCGGCGGCTGACGGGGGCGGCGGGGCCGGCGGACACCCGGTGGGTGCGGGACGGGGACGACCGCGTCGAGGAGGTGACCCTCGGCGGGCGCACCGTACGGGGTGGGCACGGAGCCGTCCTGACCCAGCTGGAGTGGCGCTGCCGGATCCTGACCCCGGTCGGGGAACTGATGGCCCGGGCCGTGCGGTACGGGGACGAGCAGCACGTCGACGGGTCGGCGGCCTGCTGGGTGCTGCTGTCGCGGCAGAGCGCGGAGACGTGGCGGGAGGTGGTGGCCTACCACCGGCACCCCTCGCCCGCGCACCGGGCGTTCGTCGCCGATTTCCTGGGCCTGGGCAGGCTGATGTCCGGCGTCACGGACCATGCCCCCTGGTACGAGAAGCGGCGCGCCGAGCTGCTTCCCGGCTGGGCTGCCACGGAACGGGACGCCGGGGTACTGGCGAGGGTGCTCCGGCTCGTGTCCGAGGAGGACCTCCCGGAGGCGCGGGAGTTCGGGCTGCGGTACGCGGGGCATCCGGATCCCCGGGTGCGGAGCCGGGTGCCGTGGATGTTCGACCGGCCGCTGGACCCGGAGACGACCCGGGCGCTGTGCGGCCTGGCCCGGGACCCCGACGCGGGGGTACGGGCGGAGGCCGCCGGGGTGCTGGGCGGGGAGGAGCTCGGGGAGCCGGACAGGGCGGTGCTGCTCGCCCTGCTCCGGGACGCGGACCCGCGCGTCCGGCACCGGGCCGTGCGGGTCACCGCCCGCGGCGCCGACCGCTCGCCGGAGGTCACCGAGGCGCTGGCGGAACTCCTCGACGCCGAGGAGCAGGACATCCGGCTCAGCGCCGCCTACGGACTGGCCCTACGGGACGACCCCCGGACTGCGGAGGCCTACGCCCGGGTGGGCCCACTGGGCCCGGAGTTCGAACACGACACCCGGCCGGACGGCCTCTGGCGCTGGCGCCTCAGGAACGAACCCAACGGGTGAGCCCGACCCAGGCGGCGGGGGCGAGGGTGAGCGTCGGCCCGTCGGCGACCTTGGAGTCCCGGACGTGGACCGTGTGGGTGCAGGTGCAGGTGGCGACCTCGACGCACTGGCCGCCTTCGCTGCCACTGTAGGAGGACTTCCGCCACTCGATGGCGACCTCCAGGCACTGGCCGCCTTCGTCGCCGCTGTAGCTGGACTTGAACCACTTCAGTGGGGTGCTCATGACTCTCCTAGCAACCGGTCCAACAGGTCCCTCGTCTCTGCGAAGTTGAGGGCCTGTGACCGCAGCATCGCATACTTCTGGGAGAGGATGCTGACCTCGTTCGGGTCGCGCACGAGGAAGCTGCCGCGCTGGGTTTCCGAGTAGGCGAGATGCTGGAACTCGGGGGTTTCCAGCAGGGTGAAAGGGCCGTTGAGGCCCGCGTGCGAAGTGATGCCGAGGGGCAGCACCTGGAGCGAGATGGTGGGGTGGTCGGCGCAAGCGCGCAGGTGGCGCAGCTGCTCCCGGTAGACCTCGACGCCACCGATGCGGTCCCGGAGGGGCGCCTCCCAGACAATGAAGCTGAGCGTCGGCGGAACGGGCCGGGTGAGGATCTCCTGGCGCTGGATGCGGTGAGCGGTCTGGCGCTCTATCTTCTCCTCGCCGACGAACGGCACGCGGCAGCCGAGTACCGCGCGGGCGTAGTTCTCGGTCTGGAGCAGACCCGGAACGGTCAAGGTGTCGTACCAGGACAGGGCCAGGGCCTCCCGTTCCCGCTCCATGTACTCCTCCGCCCAGGCGGGGATCATGTCGACCTCCGGCATCCTGTTCGCCGCGACCGCCAGGAGGCCGGGCAGGCCCAGGACGCGGTCCATCTTCTCGGCGACGTTGGGCATGAGGACGCGCCTGCCCTGTTCGATCGATGCGACGGTCTCGACGTCGATGTGGAGCGCTTCGGCGAGGACGCGCTGGGTCATTCCCTTGGCGACGCGGGCGGCGGCGACCAGAGCGCCGACCATCTTCATCGCCGTCTCGTTCGGCCGGGGCCTCTTGCGTGGTGGCATGCCTGTGAACTCCCCGAGTACGCACGAGAGATACCGGTACGGACCCGTACTCATGAAGGTGTACGGGTTCTTCGTCTCCGCCACGCTAGTCACGCACCGCGACGATCGCCCCGTGAACGTGGAAATCCATCCGGCCCTGCTGCGTGAGCGGTACTTCCCCCGCAGCCCCCAATCCGTCCGCCCTGCCAGGGAGTTCACGGCGGAGACATTGCACGCGTGGGGTGTCACATGTCGTCGGGACGACCTGTTGCTCTGCGTGAGCGAGCTGGCGACCAACGCCCTGCTGCACGGGGTGCCGCCCGGCCGCTACTACCGGGTGCGGCTGATGCTCTTCGACGGGGCCGTCCGGGCCGAGGTGCACGACAGCGGGGGCGGGCGGCCCCGGATCGCGGACCGGGATCCGGGGGCCGAGGGCGGGCGGGGGCTGCTGCTGGTGGCGGGGGTCGCGGACCGGTGGGGGGTGACGCCGAGGATGCCCGGCAAGGCCGTGTGGTGCGAGTTCGGGGTGCGGACGGCGGGCCCCTAGGCTTGGGGGGACTGCTGTCGAAGCTCGAAGAGGCGACTGAGTATGAGCGCGTACGGATCCTTCCCCGGCTCGCGGCCCCGCCGGCTGCGCACCACCCCGGCCATGCGGCGGATGGTGGCGGAGTACCGGCTGCACCCCTCGGACCTGATCCTCCCGGCGTTCGTCCGGGAAGGCATCACCGAGCCGCTGCCGATCTCGGCGATGCCGGGCGTCGTCCAGCACAGCCGGGACACGCTGCGGAAGGCCGCCGTGGAGGCGGTCGAGGCGGGCGTCTCGGGGATCATGCTCTTCGGCGTCCCGGCCGACGAGAACAAGGACGCGCTCGGCACGGCGGGCACCGAGCCCGACGGGATTCTCCAGGTCGCGATCCGCGACGTGAAGGCCGAGGTCGGCGACGAGCTCGTCATCATGTCGGACCTGTGCCTGGACGAGTACACCGACCACGGCCACTGCGGGGTCCTCGACGAGCACGGCCGCGTCGACAACGACGCCACGCTGGAGCGGTACGCGGAGATGGCGCAGGTCCAGGCCGACGCGGGCGTCCACGTGGTGGGCCCGAGCGGCATGATGGACGGCCAGGTCGGCGTCGTCCGCGACGCCCTCGACGAGACGGGCCACGAGGACGTCTCGATCCTCGCCTACACCGCCAAGTACTCCTCCGCCTTCTACGGGCCCTTCCGCGAGGCCGTCGGGTCCAGCCTCCAGGGCGACCGCAAGACCTACCAGCAGGACCCGGCGAACGCCCGCGAGTCGCTGCGCGAGCTGGCGCTGGACCTGGAGGAGGGCGCCGACATGGTCATGGTCAAGCCCGCCGGTCCGTACCTGGACATCCTCCACCGGGTCGCGCAGGCCGTGGACGTCCCGGTGGCCGCGTACCAGATCAGCGGCGAGTACGCGATGATCGAGGCCGCCGCCGAGAAGGGCTGGATCGAGCGGGACCGGGCGATCCTGGAGGCCCTGCTCGGCATCAAGCGGGCGGGCGCCGACACGATCCTCACCTACTGGGCGACCGAGGTCGCGGGCTGGCTGCGCGAGACCCGCTGAGTGCACTGAGTGCGGTGCGCGGGCCGGGATGAGTACGGACACTCATGCCGGCCCGGCGCCGTCCCGCTTGAGTGGGGGCATGGACACCACCGCCCCCGCCGAGCGCGATCGCCGCGCGTACGTCGCCCCGCTCGTCTCCACCCTGCTGACGCTGCCCGCCGCCGCCGTCACCCTGTTCTTCGCGGGGCTCTCCCCGATGGCCTGCGACTCCTGCGCCGACGAGGCCTCGGACCGCTTCGACGCGAGCTTCGGGCCCGCGTGGACGGTGTTCACGAGCGGGCTGGTCCTCGTACTGCTCCTGCTCGTGGCCTGCTGGGCGCTGCCCTGGAACCACGGCTACCGGGGGCGGCGGATCGCGCTGGCGCTGGCGGCGCCGGGGGCCGTGGTGCTGAACGTGCTCGTCTTCGCCGCCATGGTCGACTGGCCCTAGCGGGGCGGGAGGAGCAGGCTGGGGGGAGAGGCGCACGGCACTGTGGAGGTGATCCGCCATGCCCACACTCGTAGGCTGGCACGTTGAGATGGAGTTCACCGAGGACGGCCACCGCACGAACGCGGCGGCCCTGCTGAGGCTCGCCGACGGTTCCGAGGTCAGGGCGCGCGGCTACGCGATGCGGCACCCGTCCGACCCGGAGCAGTTGCGGGTCGGTGAGGAGATCGCCGGAGCGCGGGCCCTGATGGACCTCGCTGGCCAGCTGCTCCAGAAGGCCCACGGGGAGATCGACGAGGCCACGGGACGGCACTCGTACCCGCTGAACGCGTGACCGCCGCACGCCATGCCAGGGCGGTCCAGGGGGCGTTGCCCGCCGGACGGTCCCGGAGCGGGGCGCGATCGCGCCGCCGGTCGGGGGCGGGCGGGGACGGGCTGACGGGTGCACCCTGGAAAGCAGCTGCCATGGAGGTGATCGCCATGAAGGATGCCGTCGGATGGCATGTGGACGTGGAGTTCCAGGAGGACAGCAGGCGCACCCGCGCCGCCGCCCTCGTCCGGCTGCCGGACGGGAGCGAGCTGCGCTCGCACGGCTATTCAAGCCGTCACCCCAGTGACGGCAATCAGCCCAGGGTGGGTGAGGAGATCGCGGCGGCCCGCGCGCTCAACGATCTGAAGGAGCAACTGCTCACCAAGGCGCACGACGAGATCGACGGCGCGTCGGGGCGCACGTCCTACCCGATCGAGCGCTGACCGGTCCCGGAGGGCAGGGGTCGGCGCGGCGGCCCGGACGTCAGGACGTCCGGGCCGGCGGCCGCGGGCGGCGCCGTCAGTCGCCCCCGCCGCCCCCGCAGGACGAGTCGCCGCCGCAACCGTGGAAGGAACCCGCGTCGCCCTTCGAGCGGCGGCTGCCGGTCGGGCGTCCGCGATCGCGCCAGATGGTGAAGCCCACCCACGCGAGGCCGAACCCGATGACGATCAAGTAGCCCATTGCTCCCCCTGTGGCCGCGTCCCGCCATTCTCGTGGGTGCGGTGAACTCCCCGCACCCACGGGCGTTTCACGGTCCGCGCGGGCCGCGGCCCCGGGGTACGGGGGTCAGGCCGGCTGCTCCTGCATGGTGGCCGTGATGACCGAGAAGGCTCCGCCCTGCGGGTCGGCGAGGACGGCCATCCGGCCGACCGCCATGTCGAAGGCCGGGGCGAGGACGCTGCCGCCGGCGCGGACGGCGGCGGCCTGGACCTCGTCGACGCTGTCCACGTGGAAGTAGGCCTGCCAGTGCGGCGGTACGCCCGGCGGGAGCTGGGTCAGGTCCATCATCCCGCCGACCGCGCGCCCGTCGACCTGGAACTCGATGTACCCCTCGGCGCCGGGCGTCTCGGAGCGGTGCGTGGTGACGGGCAGGATGGAGGAGTAGAACGCGGAGGCGGCCGGGAGGTCGGGGGTGGACAGCTCGTTCCAGATGAGCGCGCCGTGCTCGTTGACGATGCCCGCGCCGTTGAAGGTGCCCGGCTGCCACAGGCCGACGACGGCCCCGGTCGGGTCGGTGATCACGGCCATCCGGCCGAGGTCCATGACGTCCATCGGGCCCATCATGACCGTGCCGCCGGCGTCGGTGACGGACTTGGCGGTGCCGTCGATGTTGTCGGTGGACAGGTACGTGGTCCACACCGTCGGGGGCAGCGGGTCGGGGACGGTGCCGTCCGGGTTCATCGCCTTCATGATCCCGGCGACCGGCTTGCCCTTGAGGGTGCAGACGGCGTACCCGCCGGTCTCGGCCGGGCCGACCTCGCCCTGCCAGCCGAGGAGGTCGCAGTAGAAGTCGAGGGCCGCCTGCTGGTCGGGAACCATCAGGTCGATCCAGCACGGGGTGCCGGGCTTGTAGGGGCCGTTCATGTCGGGCACGGATGCCTCCGGGTGGCGCTCGGGGGAAGGACGGGCCGTCCCCTACCCGGCCCCCGACGGCGGAAATCGGGCCGTACGGGTGAACGTGCGTACGGGTCCCTCTCAGCCTCCCGGCCGGGGCGCCGCGGCGCCCCGGCCGCCAGCCGGTGCGCGGCTTCGTCCAGTTCGCGCCGGGTGGCGAAGGGGACGACCGCCGCCCGGGTGGGGACGCGTACGCCGCCGGTGAGGGCGATCCGGGTGGCGGCCGGGTCGGGGGCGGGGGCGGCGGCGAGGCCGACGATCAGGAAGCGGCTCTGCAGCCAGCACCAGCCGGGGCGGGCGAAGCCGCGCGGGCCAGCGCGACCCCGCGTTCGCGGTCGGCGGGGTTCACCTGGCGCGGGCCAGGCGGGCCGCCGCCCAGCCGAAGCCGAGGCAGGCGGGCGTGTACAGGGCGAGGTTGAGGGCGTGGAAGGGGCTGCCGGGCGGGCTGGGGAGGAGCCCGGCGGCCCAGCCGAGGCCCGCGAGGCCCCGTACGGTGAGCCCGGCGGCCACCGCGCCCGCGACGGCCCGGCTCAGGCGTCCGCCGCGCCCGTACCCGTGGGCCAGGACCCCGGCCCCGGCGGCCAGCGTGAGCGCGGCCAGGGGCAGGACGACGGGCGGCCCGAAGGACACCTCGGTGCCGAGCACGGCCAGCGACAGGGTCCGCTCGTCGGGGGCGGGCCAGGTGGCCCCGGTCGCCCAGTACAGGTGCGCCAGCCCGTCGGCGGCCAGCAGCCCGGCCAGCGCGGTCCCCGTCCGGCGCCGCGTTCTGTCCTCGTCCATGGTGTTCCCCCTCGGTGTGCCGGTTGCCGACGCACCGAAGAGGCGGCGACCCGGGGGAACGTTCCCTGTGACCCGCGTCATGCGGGGTGTCCGGTCAGCCCAGGACGCGCTTGCCCGCCAGGAAGGCGGCGAGGTCTCCGACGTCCAGGACGCGGATCGACTCCGCGGCTCCGGGGAGTGCGTCCCGGTAGGCGGTGATGTCGCGGGGGTCGGAGGTGACGATGACGGCCTCGGGGTGGCGTGCGGCGATGACGACGGCCAGTGCGTCGACCGCGTCCGGGCGCTTCTCGGAGGGGATCGCGGCGCAGGCCAGGAGGCGGCCCGCCCGCTTGGCGTCGTCCACCAGGTGCCCCGACTGGCACACTCCGCACGAGGGTGGAGCCGAGGCGTGCACCCCGAAGACCACGCACTGCGCTACCGCGCGGGTCAGCGGCGTCCACCGGCCGGGCCGCCAGGCCTGGGCCAGCACGGGCAGCGGGACGATCGGCGGGTGCCCCCGCTCGGTGAGGACCCGGTGCAGGAGGCCCGCCGGCCGGTCTCCGCGTTCCAGGGCGATCAGCATCCCGGCGTCGTAGACGAAGGCGGGACTGCTCACGCGGCGGAGTCCCGGGTGTCGGGGGCGAGGGCCTGGGTGATGCCCGCCCGCGCGGCCGCCAGCTCCGCCTCGTCGAAGGCGTCGTCCCGGCCGGTCGGTGCGGGCAGGGCCTCGGTCGCCGCGATGTCGGCGTCGATGTCCGCGAAGCGCCGCGCGACGGCGATGTCCTCGTCGATCTGACGCAGCACGGCCGCTGTGACGTACGAGGAGACGTCGAGCCCCATGGCTTCGGCGTGCTCCTTGACCCTCGTGCGCAGCGCGGCGTCCATGCTGATGCTGAACCGCTCCTTGGAGGCCATGGCATCAACGTAGCACGGCGTGTTACGCGGTGTCGGAGCCTTGCGGCGGCTACTCGTTGACCAGGACCGGGATCGAGAGGACCGCGGCGGCCGGGGTGCCGGTGAGGTGGTCGGCGGGGACGGTGAAGTCGATGCCGTCACCGGTCGCGCGCGGGCCGGTGTGGGGCTGCCCGGCGTGCGCCTCCTCGCCCTCCTCCTCGTGGTGGAAGGTGCCGGTGCCCAGCAGGCGGCCCTCCGCGTCGTAGTACGCGGCGGTGATCTCCAGGGCCAGGGTGTCGCTGACGTCGGAGCCGATGGCGATGTGCCCGGCGACGGAGGACGGCGAAGCCGCCAGGTGCAGGCCGGTCAGTTTCACGCGGTCCGTGAACGGTCCCTGCTGCACGCGGACTTCGCCCGCCGTGGGCGCCGGGGTGAGGACGGCGGCGGGGGAGGGCGCGCTGCGGGGGGCGGGCAGGGCCACCGGGGAGGCGGCGGTGGCCGGGCCCTCGGCGGGGGCGGGCGCTTCGGCCCCCGAGCAGCCCGTGACCAGCGCGAACAGGGCGGCGGTGGCCGTGGCGGCGGCCGCCGCGCGGCGGGGGAGGTACGTCATCGGAAGTGCTCCTGGGGAGGCCGGGAAGGGGCCGGCCACCGGGACGGCGGCCGGGGCCCGCCGGGCAGGCCGGGGCGGGGCCGGGAACGACGGCGGCCGGGGCCGGGGGAGTGCGCCCCCCGCCCCCGCCGCCCGGGGATCAGTGGTGCTGCGGGGAGCGGCCGAACAGCGAGCGGTACAGCTTGCCGTACAGCTCGGT
This sequence comes from Streptomyces sp. AB3(2024), assembly GCF_041862025.1. NCBI lineage: Bacteria > Bacillati > Actinomycetota > Actinomycetes > Kitasatosporales > Streptomycetaceae > Streptomyces > Streptomyces sp. AB3(2024). Next base: position 63,952 of record NZ_JBGWAB010000019.1, on the reverse strand, counting down.
GTTGATCTGGCTCGTGGCGAAGGCGTTGCCGTTCGGGCCGTAGGCGAAGATCGGCACGTCGGCGCCGGTGTGGTTGCCCGACAGGTAGGTGAGCCACAGGCTCGCCTCGGGGCTGCCGTCCTTCACGTCCGCCGGGTCGTCGGGCGTACGGAAGGTGGCCGGACCGAAGTTCTTCGCGTCACCGGAGCCCGCGCCGTTGACGATGCCGCTGGAGCGGACCGGGTCCTTGGCGCCCGAGGCGGCACGCGAGGGGACGCTGTTGTTGGCCGTGTTGCCGGCGTCCGTGTTGGCCGGGGGCGCGACGGCCTCGGCGTTGGTGTAGGTGCCCTTCTCGATGATGTTGAATCCGGCGCACTCGTGGTCCGCCGTGACGACCACGAGGGTGTGGCCGTCCTTCTTCGCGAACTCGTAGGCGGCCTTCACCGCGTCGTCGAAGGCCTTGACCTCGGCGAGGGTCTGCGCGGCGTCGTTCGCGTGCGAACGCTTGTCGATCTGGGCGCCCTCGACCTGGAGGTAGAAGCCCTTCTTCGACTTGTTGCGGTCGTACGAGCCGCCCTGCTTGCGGTCGTTCAGGAGCTGGATCGACTTGCGGGTCATGTCCGCGAGCGAGGGCTCCTGCTTCTGAGGGGCGTCGGCCGGCAGGGCGGCCTTGTTCTGCTCGACCGTCAGGTTGCCGCGGTTGAACAGGCCGATGACCTTCTTGCCGCCCGCCTTGTCCAGGTCGGACTTGGTGGCGACCTTCTGGCTGGCGGCCGTCTGCGCGGGCAGCGCCGGGTCGCCGAAGCTGCCGAGGACCTGGTAGCCCTGGGCCTGGAGGGCCTTCTGGTCGTCCGGCTCGAAGCGGGCGAGACCGCCGCCGAGGATGACGTCGGCGGTGCCGTTGCGGGCGATCTGCTCGGCGATCGGCGTGATCAGCGTCTTGTCCGCCGGGGCCGGCTCGTAGCTGCCGTCGTCCTTCTTGGGGAGGCAGGCGGCGTCGGAGTAGACCGGGCCCTGGCAGCCGCGCAGCAGCGCGTGGCTGAACTGGGCGGCCGGGGTGGCGTCGGTGATCTCGGCGGTGGAGACGTTGCCGGTGGCGAAGCCGGCCGCGTGGGCCTGCTCCATCAGCGTGGCGACCTTCTTCTCGTACGCGTCCACGCCGATGGCCGCGTTGTAGGTCTTCACGCCGGAGGCCCAGGCGGTGGCGGAGCTGGCCGAGTCGGTGACCAGGGCCGGCTTCGCGCTGTTCTTCTCGACGGCGTAGGTGGCGACCGCGCCCGTGTTCGGGAGGGTCTCCATGGTGAGCTTGCCGGCGGCGCCCGCGTAACGGTCGCGCGCGGCCGTCACGTGGGTGCGGCCCATTCCGTCACCGAGCAGGTAGATGACGTTCCGGACGTCCTGGTGCGAGTCGCTCTGCTGGGGCGCGGAGTTCGCGGTGACGGCGGTGCCTGCGGCCACGGCGCTGGCCAGGGCCAGGACGGTGAGCGTCTTCAACGGTCTGCGGCGCATGTGCGGGAGATCCCCCTCGGGTGTTCGGCACGATCGCGCCGACCGTAGGAGGGCCGTGTGAACGGGACACCACCGCCGGGTATTGCCCGGCCGAACGCGGAGAACATGACAGGACGCGGTCATGCGGGGGTCGTTCGGGGTGGCACGGACCGCCTACTGCCAGAAGATTTCCTCCACCACGATCTGCGGCTCGGCCACGCGGGGCAGGAAGGTGAACCGGATCCACCCGCGGTTGCTGTCGAAGTACGCGATGTGGGGGCCGCGGGGGACGGTGGAGCGCGCGGGTTCCACATCCTCCCCTCGGTACGGGTGACGCGCGGTCAGCAGCTCGAAGAGAGCTTCCCAGCACGCTTCCCGCGGCTCGTCGGGCAGGCCGATCCGGTACTTCTCGGCGTCCTGGGTGTAGTCCACCGCCCACGGCGGTCCGGTGAACTCCTCGCTCACTCGCCCGGCTCCAGGGCGCGCAGCCGGTGGCGGATGCGGGAAGCCGCGTCGAGGAGGCCGTGGGCCGTGTCGGCGTCCGTGGCGTCGGCGGCCCTGGCTTCCAGGTCGGCCACGTGCCGGTCGAGCCCGGGGTCGCGCGCGAGGGCGTACTCGCCCCACCAGCGGGCCATGAACGCCGGGACCGGACCGATGTCATAGGCATCGCAGATCTGCCGCCGCCAAGCGGAGTCGAAGTCCGCCAGCAGGGCCGGGGTGTGAGCCGCCATGGCGGCACGCAGGGCCTTCGGCGTGTACTCCGGCATCGGCGGTACGGATCCACCGGGCGCGGGCGTCGCGGTCGTCATTCCCGGCTCCTCCTCGGATCGGACGCCTTCCACGATAGAGCGCGACGGCCCCCGGCGCGGGGTGGTCGCGCCGGAGGCCGTCGGGTGGTGCGTCAGAGCTTCTCGGGGGTGCGGATGCCCAGGAGGGCCATGCCCTTCGAGAGGGTGCGGGCGGTCAGCTCGCACAGGAACAGGCGGTTCTCGACCTGCTCGGGGGTCTCGGCCTTGAGGACCGGGCACTCCGAGTAGAAGGTCGTGTAGAGCGAGGCCAGCTGGTAGAGGTACGCCGCCAGCTTGTGCGGGGCGTACTCCGCCGCGGCCTCCTCGACCAGCGCGCCGAAGCCGTCCAGGTGCAGGCCCAGCGTCCGCTCGGCCGGGGCCAGCTCCAGCTCCGGGTGTGCGACCGGGGCACGGTCGCCCGACTTGCGCAGGATGGACCGGATCCGGGCGTACGCGTACTGGAGGTAGACGGACGTGTCGCCGTTGAGCGAGACCATCTGGTCCAGGTCGAACTTGTAGTCGCGCGCCGCCGAGGTGGAGAGGTCCGCGTACTTCACCGCGCCGATGCCGACCTGGAGACCGTTCTCCACGATCTCCTCCTCGGTCAGCAGCCCGCGGTCCTCGTCCTTCTCCCGGACCACCGAAGTCGCCCGCTCGACGGCCTCGTCGAGGAGGTCCACCAGCCGCACCGTCTCGCCCTCACGGGTCTTGAACGGCTTGCCGTCCTTGCCGAGGACCGTGCCGAAGGCCAGCTGGACGGCCTTGACCCCGTCGTTCAGCCAGCCGGCCCGGCGGGCCGTCTCGAAGACCATCTTGAAGTGGAGCGCCTGGCGGGCGTCCACGACGTAGATGAGCGTGTCGGCCTTCAGGTTGCCCACCCGGTCGCGGATCGCGGAGAGGTCGGTGGCCGCGTAGCCGAAACCACCGTCGGACTTCTGCACGATCAGCGGGGTCGGGTTGCCGTCCGGGCCCTTGTACTCGTCGAAGAACACGCACAGCGCGCCGTTGGAGCGGACGGCGACGCCCGAGTCCTCCAGCAGCTTGCAGGTCTCCGCGAGCATGTCGTTGTAGCCGGACTCGCCGACCACGTCCGGGTCCTGGATGTCCATGTCCAGCTTGTTGAAGACGGAGTAGAAGTAGATCTTCGACTCGTCCACGAACCGCTGCCACAGGGCCAGCGTCTGCGGCTCGCCCGCCTGGAGGTCCACCACCCGCGCCCGCGCCCGCGTCTTGAACTCCTCGTCGGAGTCGAAGAGCGCGCGCGAGGCCTTGTACAGCCGGTTCAGGTTGGACATGGCCTCCTCGCCGGAGACCTCCTCGTCCGACTTGTGGTCCAGCTCGTGCGGGTGTTCCAGCAGGTACTGGATGAGCATGCCGAACTGGGTGCCCCAGTCGCCGATGTGGTGGCGCCGCACCACCGTCTCGCCCGTGAACTCCAGGATCTCCACCATCGCCGCACCGATCACGGCGGACCGCAGGTGCCCGACGTGCATCTCCTTCGCGACGTTCGGCTGCGCGTAGTCGATCACCGTGGTGCCGGCGGACGGCGACAGCGGCACGCCGAGGCGGTCGTCGGCGGCGCGGGCCGCGAGGGTCTCGACGATCGCCCGGTCGGTGATCGTGATGTTGAGGAAGCCGGGGCCGGAGACCTCGATCTTCCGGATCAGGTCACCCGTCGGGATGCCCTCGACCACGGTCGTCGCGAGCTCGCGCGGGTTGGCCTTGGCCTTCTTCGCGAGCGCCAGGATGCCGTTGGCCTGGAAGTCGGCCCGGTCGCTTCGTCGCAGCAGCGGGTCGGTCGCACCGGCCTCCGGCAGGGCGGAGGCGAGGGCGTCCGCGACGCGCTGTTCGACGGAGGAAGCGAGGGAAGGGACCGAGGCCATGAGCTGCCGTTCCTGTGAGTCGGTTGATGCCCGTCGAGTATCCCACGGTGCACCTGTCCACATCCCGGGATTTGTCCGCGGCGGCGGCCGGCCCCGGCGGGCGGCGCCCGTCGCCCGGCGGCCGGGCGCACCGGTCCGCGCCGCGCAGGCAACCTCGGAGGGCCTGCTTCCGTCTGGGAGAATGGCGGTAGCCAGCATTTCGAGATAGAAGGACGTGTCGTGGCTCAGAGCAGCACCGAGACCGACTGGGTCTCCCGTTTCGCGGACGAGGTCATCGCTGAGGCGGAGCGCCGAGCACCCGGCAAAACCGTCGTCGTCGCGTCCGGACTCTCCCCCTCCGGCCCGATCCACCTGGGCAACCTCCGTGAGGTCATGACCCCGCACCTGGTCGCGGACGAGATCCGCCGCCGGGGCATCGAGGTCCGCCACCTCATCTCCTGGGACGACTACGACCGCTACCGCAAGGTTCCGGCCGGCGTCCCCGGCATCGACGAGTCCTGGGCGCAGCACATCGGCAAGCCGCTGACCTCCGTGCCCGCCCCGGCCGGCTCCGCGTACCCGAACTGGGCCGAGCACTTCAAGGCGGTCTTCGTCGAGGCCCTGGCCGAGATGGGCGTCGAGTACGACCCGATCAGCCAGACCGAGCAGTACACCTCCGGCGCGTACCGCGAGCAGGTCCTGTTCGCGATGAAGCACCGCGGCGACATCGACGCAGTCCTCGACCAGTACCGCACCAAGCAGAAGCCGGGCGGCAAGAAGCCCCAGCAGAAGCAGGTCGACGAGGCCGAGCTGGAGGCCGCCGAGGGCTCCGGCGCCGCCGCCGAGGACGACGGCAGCAGCGCCGAGGGCGGCTACTTCCCGTACAAGCCCTACTGCGGCGAGTGCGGCAAGGACTTCACCAAGGTCACCGCGTACGACGACGAGAGCACCGAGCTCACCTACGTCTGCACCGAGGACGAGTTCACCGAGACCGTCAAGCTCAGCGAGTTCAACCGCGGCAAGCTGGTCTGGAAGGTCGACTGGCCGATGCGCTGGGCCCACGAGGGCGTGATCTTCGAGCCCTCGGGCGTCGACCACTCCTCGCCCGGCTCGTCCTTCCAGGTCGGCGGCCAGATCGTGCACATCTTCGGCGGCGAGCAGCCGATCGGCCCGATGTACGCCTTCGTCGGCATCAGCGGCATGGCCAAGATGTCCTCCAGCAAGGGCGGGGTCCCCACCCCGGCCGACGCGCTGAAGATCATGGAGCCGCAGCTGCTGCGCTGGCTGTACGCGCGCCGCCGCCCGAACCAGTCCTTCAAGATCGCCTTCGACCAGGAGATCCAGCGGCTGTACGACGAGTGGGACAAGCTGGAGGGCAAGGTCGCCGACGGCACCGTGCTGCCGGCCGACGCCGCCGCGCACGCCCGCGCCGTCCGCGTCGCCTCCCACGAGCTGCCCCGCACCCCGCGCCCGCTGCCGTACCGCACCCTCGCGTCGGTCGTCGACATCACCGCCGGGCACGACGAGCAGACCCTGCGCATCCTGACCGACCTGGACCCGACGCAGCCGCTGGCCTCCCTCGACGAGGTCCGCCCGCGCCTGGACCGCGCCGAGAACTGGATCACCAGCCAGGTCCCCGCCGACCAGCGCACCCTCGTCCGCGAGGACGCCGACACCGAGCTGCTGTCCTCCCTCGACGACAACGGCCGCGAGCAGCTGCGCCTCCTCCTGGATGGCCTCGACTCGCACTGGTCCCTCGACGGGCTCACCACCCTCGTCTACGGCGTGCCCAAGGTGATGGCCGGGCTGGAGCCCGACGCCAAGCCGACGCCCGAACTCAAGGTCGCCCAGCGCGAGTTCTTCGCCCTGCTCTACCGCCTCCTGGTGACCCGGGAGACCGGACCGCGCCTGCCCACCCTGCTCCTCGCCGTCGGCGCGGACCGGGTGCGCAAGCTCCTCGCCGCCTGAGGCACCCGGCGGCGTACCGGCCGTACGGAAGGGCCCCGCACCCCCTCGGGGGTGCGGGGCCCTTCCGCGTGCCGGGACGATCAGGCGATGTGTTCGTTCTCCAGGTCGCGCTGGTAGCGCTGCTTCAGCTCCGGCATCAGCCGGCTGATCGTGCTGAAACTGCGCGGGTGCGCGATGCCGTGCCGGTCCGAGAGGTATATGTCGACCTGCTCGGGGCTCGGGACCTTGCCGTTCTCCTCGATGTACGTCCGGAAGACCTCGTACGCCGCCTCCGCGAACTTCACCTCGTCGAGGTCGGCCCCGGAGTCGTCGGCCTCCTCGTCCGGCAGCAGCTGCTGCGACGGCTTCCGGGACGGCTCCTGCTCCAGGAGCTCCTCCGGGCCGGACGGCGGCATGACCGGGGTCGGCTCCAGGCCCTCCACGTACTGCGGGTTGTAGCCGCCCTCGTACGCCGCCTGCGGGGCCAGCGGCGCCGCGAACCAGGCACTGTCGTGCGCCGCCGGCATCGCGGTGGGATCCACCGCGAACGCCGGTGGGGCGTGCGTGACGGGGGGAACCGCCGACGGGCCCGCGCCGGGCGCCGACGCCGGACCCGCCTGCTGCGGAACCAGTACCTCCGCGGCCTTCGGACCGGCCGCCGCCTCCAGGGCCGCCGCCTGCAGGGCCGCGGTCTCCGGGGCCGCCGCCTCCAGGGCCGGGGCCGCCGGGCCCGCCGGGGACAGCAGCGTCGGCTCGATGCCCGCCGCCACCAGCCCCTCCGGGGCCGTCTGCGACAGGGGCACGCCGATCCGGGCCAGCCGCAGCGGCATCAGCGCCTCCACCGGCGCCTTGCGCCGCCAGGCCCGCCCGTACCGGGCCTGCAGCCGCGCCTGGTAGATCAGCCGGTCCTGCTCCATGCCGACCGCCTGTTCGTAGGAGCGCAGCTCCCACAGCTTCATCCGGCGCCACAGCTTGAAGGTGGGGACGGGCGAGAGCAGCCAGCGGGTGATGCGGACGCCCTCCATGTGCCGGTCCGCGGTGATGTCCGCGATCCGGCCCACGGCGTGCCGGGCCGCCTCGACCGTGACCACGAACAGGATCGGGATCACGGCGTGCATGCCCACGCCCAGCGGGTCCGGCCAGGCCGCCGCGCCGTTGAACGCGATCGTCGCCGCCGTCAGCAGCCACGCCGTCTGGCGCAGCAGGGGGAACGGAATGCGGATCCACGTCAGCAGCAGGTCCAGCGCCAGCAGCACGCAGATGCCCATGTCGATGCCTATCGGGAACACCAGCGAGAAGTTGCCGAAGCCCTTCTGCAACGCCAGTGCGCGCACCGCGGCGTACGATCCCGCGAAACCGATGCCCGCGATGACCACGGCACCGGCGACCACGACACCGATGAGTATCCGGTGCGTACGAGTCAGCTGCATCGCGGCCACCCGCGACCTCCCCTTGTCGAGCTACGGCAGGCACAGCGTACGGGTGACTGCGCGTCACCCGTTCCCCAGGACCCCTTACCGCCCGTCGCCTACTGCTGCGGGGAAGCGGAACCCGACGGCGAAGCCGAACCGGAAGGCGAAGCGGAACCGGACGGAGCCTGCTCGGGAGCGGCGTCGCCCTTGTTGGCGGAGTCGACCGCGTTCACCGCGTCCCGGGCCGCCGCGACGGCGTCCTGGAGCAGCTTCGCCTGGTCGGGGGCGCCGGCGCCCTCGTAGGCGGCACCGTTGTAGTCGAGCGTGATGACCACGTTGTGGGTGCGGACCACGAGGGTGGTGTTGAAGAAGTCGACGTCCTTCTTCACCCCGTACGCGACCGAGGAACCCTGGTCGCCGATCCCGCCGGCCTGCTCCACCTTGACGTCGTGCGCGCCCTCGGCGGTCTTCGCCAGCTCGATCTGCTTGTTGTACTGCTCCTCGGCGCGCTTGTCACCGCTGCCGAGCGTGGCGTGCGAGTCGTAGCGGACCAGGGAGACGGAGAGCCAGCGGTACTGCGAGCCCTTCACGCCGTCCGTCTGCAGGCCGTTCCAGGAGCAGCTGGCCCGGTTGGCGAGGTCGTTCGACTTCGCGGCCGTACCGTTCTTCTCCTTCGCCTCCGGAACGACCGAATCTATGGTCTTCGACGCGATCGCCTTGCAGGGGTCGGGCAGCTTCGCGAACGCCACCTTCTCCAGGGTGGCCGAGGCCTTCGCGTTCGGCTTGGCGGACGAGGAGGACGTGGACTTCTTGCCGGATTCCGTGCCCGAGGACTTCTCCGAGTCGGACGAGCACCCGGCGGCGGTGAGGATCACCGGGACGACGGCTGCGCAGGCGAGGACACGGGTGAGACGCGAGGCTGATCGGTGCATGGTTCCTTCAGACGTTGGGGACTTCTTACGGGCGCGGGACCCGGGCAACGGTAGCCCGACCGGGTGCCCGCCTGCTGTGCGCGCCGTCACGACGGCCCCGCACGCCCGCTCGGGGCGGGGGCCTCACTCGCTGAAACGCTCGGCCAGGGCCTCTGCCAACTGGCGCGCCTTGTCCTGCGTTTCCGCACTTGAGGGGATCGCGGCGGGTCCGGACGGCTGCACGCTGTACTCGACGGTGACCAGGACGTTGGAGGTGCGGAACACAATCCGCACGGTGCGCGACTGGGCGGCGCTCGCCCCGGCCGGGCTCAGCTTGTCGTCCAGGTACGCCTCGTTGCCGAGCCCTTCCAGAACGCGCGAGCCGAGCTCGGGCGCGGTGGTGGGGGACGCCGGGGCGGAGGGCGAAGCGGAGGCGGGGGCGGAGACAGGAGCGGAAGCGGGAGAGGGGGAAGCGGAAGGCTGGGCCGGGGTCGCGGCGGCGCCGGGGGCGCTACCGGGGGTGGTGCTGGGGGTGGTGCCGGGGGTGGTGCTCGGGGAGGGGGAGCCCGTGATGCCGGGGAAGGGCAGGTGCGCGTCGGTGAGGCGGCGTACGAACACCGTGTGCGCCTTGTCGTCGTCGCTCGCGGCGCCGCGGTCGTACGAGACCACGCGCTCGAACGTGACCGACAGCAGCAGGGTCCCCTCGGGCGCCTGCGCGTTCCAGCGGCAGCCGACGTGCCGGTCGCCGTCGAAGGAGGGCTCCGCGGTCCCGGCGTAGAGCTGCTCGCGCTGCTGGGTGGTGAGGGAGTCGGCGGCCGGGAGCATGGCCTTGAGGCGCTTGGCGTCGGCCGCCTTGCAGGGCTGTGGCAGGCTGCGGTACTTGCCGGGCTGGGCGGGCGCGGCGGTGCTCCCGCCGCCCTTCTGGTCGCTGGTGATCCCGATGCCGTTGCCGTCGGTGCAGCCGGCGAGACCGGTCACTCCGGCCGCGAGTGCGGTGATCATCGCGATACCGGGCAGGACCCGTCGGCGTACCGCCTTGCGCTCCACGTCCACTGGCTCCCTTGGTCCCCTCGGGAAAATCCGTTGCCGCGACTCGGACACGGATGGACACAATGTCTATCGCACACGCTGGTGCCGGCGCCGGTTCCCTGACTGCTTTGGGGCGATGAGCGAGGCTTTTTGCGTATTCCGAGCTTTCTGTGACTTTCTGTGGTTTCCGGGGGATTGACGTCATATGTCGTATGTAGAGGTGTCCGGGGCTAACGTCCCGATCCGGATGTGGACCGATCCGGCGTCGGTCGAGGACAGCGCCATGCGGCAGTTGCAGAACACGGCGGGCCTGCCCTGGATCAAGGGCCTGGCGGTGATGCCGGACGTCCACTACGGCAAGGGCGCCACGGTCGGCTCGGTCATCGCCATGAAGGACGCGGTCTGCCCGGCGGCGGTGGGCGTCGACATCGGCTGCGGCATGTCGGCGGTGAAGACCTCCCTGACGGCGAACGACCTCCCGGGCGACCTCTCGAAGCTGCGCTCGCGCATCGAGCAGGCGATTCCGGTGGGGGCGGGCCTGCACAAGGAGGCGGTGGACCCCTCCCGGCTGTACGGCTTCTCGGTGCAGGGGTACGAGGACCTCTGGAAGCGCTTCGACTACATCACGGACGCGATCAAATTCCGTCAGGAGCGCGCCACAAGGCAGATCGGAACGCTCGGATCTGGCAACCACTTCATCGAATTCTGTCTCGATGAGTCAGGTTCGGTCTGGCTGATGCTGCACTCCGGATCCCGGAACATCGGCAACGAGCTCGCCGCACACCACATCGGCGTCGCCCGGGGGCTGGCCCACAACCAGGGACTGGTCGACCGGGACCTGGCGGTGTTCCTCGCCGCGACCCCGGAGATGGAGGCGTACCGCAACGACCTCTTCTGGGCCCAGGAGTACGCGAAGTTCAACCGCGCGGCCATGATGAGCCTGTTCAAGGAAGTCATCCGCAGGGAGTTCCGCAAGGCCAAGGTCTCCTTCGACCAGGAGATCAGCTGCCACCACAACTACGTGGCGGAGGAGCGGTACGACGGCATGGACCTGCTCGTCACGCGCAAGGGCGCCATCCGCGCCGGCAGTGGCGAGTACGGGATCATCCCGGGCTCGATGGGCACCGGGTCGTACATCGTGAAGGGCCTCGGCAACGAGAAGTCCTTCAACTCCGCCTCGCACGGAGCGGGCCGCAAGATGAGCCGCACGGCGGCGAAGAAGCGCTTCTCGGCACGCGACCTGGCGGAGCAGACCCGGGGCGTGGAGTGCCGCAAGGACGCGGGTGTCGTGGACGAGATCCCGGGCGCCTACAAGTCGATCGAGCAGGTCATCGACCAGCAGACCGACCTGGTGCGGGTCGTGGCGAAGCTCAAGCAGGTCATCTGCGTCAAGGGCTGAGCACGGCGTACGGGGCCCGGACCGGCGACGGCCCGGGCCCCTCCGCGTGCGTCGAGCCCTCATTCGCCGTCGAGGAGGAGGTCCACCGGGAGTTCGAGGGTTACCCCGACGTACTCCGGGACCGTGATGGAAGTGCCGCGCTTGTGGGACGTGCGGAGGCGGTAGGTGCCGTTGCGCGGGTCGCGGCAGACGACGACCTCGTCGTGGCGGCGGTCGGCGATGACGTAGAAGGGGACGTCGGCCTTCGCGTAGGAGTCGACCTTGGAGCCGAGGTCGTCCGACCAGTTCGACGAGGTCACCTCGGCGATGAGGCGGAACACCTCGGGCGAGTAGCAGTTGTTCCGCCCCTTGAAGTCCAGGAAGTCCTTGCTGACGAGCGCGAAGTCCGGGATGGCGTAGTCGTCGGGCCCTGTGGGCAGCCAGATGCCGATGCCCTGGAGGTAGCGTAGACCCGCCTTTTTGGCCCCGGCCTCGAAGAACCTTTCGGTCAGCCAGCTCAAAGTGAGCGCGTGCTCTCCGTCGGCAGGTGGTGTCACGGTGAGCCTCCCCTGGAGAACCTCCACTCGGTGCCGGGGAAGCTCCTTGGAGAGTCGATCGGCGGCTTCCGCGATCGTGGTCTCGCGCTGCATCACGGCCATAGCTTGCTCCCTTTCGCGGCTCACGCTTTCGGATCGTAGCGGCGCCCGTCGGCAATTCGCGTGGATTCACCCGTACGGGCCCGACCGGGGACGCGGGTCGCAACTTCGCTTCTATGTGCGGGGGTTGACGGGTTTGGTTGGTCTAGACCGGGGTGGGTGGCATGTGGAGATCCCGCGTGCTTCTTGCCGCGCTCGCGTCGTTGTCGCTCGCTCTCGGGGCCGCCGGGTCGGCTCAGGCCGGGGTGGGGTTGCCGCCCGTGGTGTCGCACGTGCCGACTCGGGACAAGGTCGTCTTCATCACGATCGACGACGGCTGGACGCACGATCCCGAGGCCGCCCGGATCCTGCTGGAGAAGCGGGTGCCGGTGTCGTTGTTCCTGCTGCCGGGCGCGACCGCGTACGACACCGGGTACTTCACCGAGCTCACGGAACAGGGGCGGGCGACGGTGGAGAACCACACGGTGAACCACCCCGACCTGACCACCCTCGACGCCGCCGGGAAGGACGCCGAGGTGTGCGGGGCCGGGGAGCGGCTGGCGGCGGCCTTCGGGGGGAGGGAGCCCAGGCTGCTGCGGCCGCCCTACGGGGCGGTCGACGACAGCGTGCGGGCCGCGGCGAAGGCGTGCGGGGTGAAGGCGCTGGTGACGTGGACGTACGACTTCACCACCTGGAGCCAGACCCCGCCGACGCCGCGGCTGAAGGCCGGCGACATCGTGCTGCTGCACTTCACGCCGACGCTGGCGGCGGACCTGCGGCGGGCCTTGGACGCGGCGAAGGCCGCCGGGCTGAAGCCGGCGGCCCTCATGCCGCAGCTGAAGGCGGCGGGAGTCCTCTAGAGCTCGCGGTGGACCTTGGTGTTGGAGGCCTGGGCGCGGGGGCGGACGACCAGGAGGTCGATGTTGACGTGGCTGGGGCGGGTGACCGCCCAGGTGACGGTGTCGGCCACGTCGTCGGCGGAGAGGGGCTCCGCGACGCCCTCGTAGACCTTCTCGGCCTTGGCCGCGTCGCCGCGGAAGCGGGTCTTGGCGAACTCCTCCGTCTTGACCATCCCGGGGGCGATCTCGATGACGCGGACGGGCTGGCCGACGATCTCCAGGCGGAGGGTCTCCGCGAGGACGCGGGCGCCGTTCTTGGCGGCGACGTAGCCGGCGCCGCCCTCGTAGGCGGAGTGGCCGGCGGTGGAGGACAGGACGACCACCGTGCCGTCGCCGCTCGCGGTGAGGGCGGGGAGGAGGGCCTGGGTGACGTTCAGGGTGCCGATGACGTTGACCTCGTACATCGTGCGCCAGTCGGCCGGGTCGCCGGTGGCGACGGGCTCGGCGCCGATGGCGCCGCCGGCGTTGTTGACCAGGACGTCACAGCGGTCGAGGGAGGCGGCGAAGGCGTCCACGGCGGCGCGGTCGGTGACGTCGAGGGCGTGGGCGGTGGCCTCGTAGCCCGCGTCGGTCAGGTCGCCGGCGAGGGTCTCGATGCGGTCCTTGCGGCGGGCGGTGAGGACGACGTGGTAACCGGCCGCGGCGAGCTGCCGGGCGGTGGCCGCGCCGATTCCGCTGCTCGCGCCGGTGACTACGGCGGTTCGGGTGGCCGTGCGCGTGCTCATGAGCGGGCTCCTCGTTCGATCGTGGGGACGTTCGTCCGCGGGGTCGTTCGTTCGTACGGGCGAATCCTCGCCAGCATAGGCCGGGTCAGCGGCGCGGCGCGTACATGATCACAGCCATCCCGGCGAGGCAGACGAGGGCGCCGGTGACGTCCCAGCGGTCGGGGCGGTAGCCGTCGGCGACGACGCCCCAGAGGAGGGATCCGGCGACGAAGACGCCGCCGTAGGCGGCCAGCACGCGGGCGAAATCGCCTTGGGGCTGGAGGGTGGCGACGAATCCGTACAGCCCGAGGGCGATGACGCCGGCGCCGATCCAGGCCCAGCCCTTGTGTTCGCGCACGCCCTGCCAGACCAGCCAGGCGCCTCCGATCTCCAGGACGGCGGCGAGGGCGAAGAGGGCGGCGGAGCGTGCGATGAGCATGGCCGGAAGCCTACGCAGGCGAATGGGGGAGGGCTCGCCCTCGTTCGTGTGATGGTCCGACCAGGGGGTGGATGGGCTGGTTAGCGTCCGCGCGAGGAGGTGGTGGCGGTGCGCCTTGGTGCCGTACGGAGTGTGGTGGTGGCGGGCTTGCTGGTGCTGGGCGGGGCCGGGCCCGCGGGTGCGTGGGCCGGGCCGGAGGCCGACGTGGCCTACCACGGGCGGGTGTCCCTGGCACATGGCCGGCTGAAGGTGTGGATGGTGCCGCAGAACGAGGGGCCGTCCGGGGTGCCGAACGCGACGGTGCGGGTGCGGCTGTCGGTCGACCTCGCGGACCGGCAGGAGCTGGCCGAAGGGTGCGCGCGGATCGGGCAGCGCGAGGTGGTCTGCGAGACGGGTGAGCTGCCGGAGCACGGCAGGGGGCGGCACATCGGGCTGTCGCTGGGGCTGCGGGAGCGGCCGGCCGAGGTGGTGGTGCGGATCGACACGTGGTGGAACGGCGGGGCGACCGACCGCAACCGCGGCAACAACGAGCACGTGGTGCTGGCCCTGGACACGGGCGACGGCTACGCCTTCTGAGGGCCTTGAGGGACCCGGGAGCTTTGAGGGCCTTGAGGGCTTTACGGGTTCTGCGGGCTTTGCGGGACCCGGGGGCCGCCGGGTCCCGGCAGGGGGCGGGGCAGCAGCCAGGTGGCGACGGCCGCGGTGAGTTCGGCGTCGGTGGGCCGGTGGGCGCTCCAGGCGACGTATCCGTCGGGGCGTACGAGGACGCACGCGGTGCGCGTCCCGGAAGCCCAGCGGCGGTGGGCGAGGGGGGCTCCCGGCGGGGTGGCGGTGCCGGGCGGGGTGACGAGGACGAAGCCGCCGGTGCGCAGGGCCTCGTAGAGGCGCTCTCCGTGGGCGAGGGCGAGGTCGGGGGCGCGCCGGCCGGCGGGGGTGGGGCGGCGGGTGCCGGGCGGGGGCGGGTAGGCGATGCCGATGCCGGAGACGATGCCGAGGGCGCGTTCCCGGGCGGGGCCGATGTGGGCGAGGACGGCGGCGCCGAGGGCGCGGGCGGTGCGGTGGGCGGGGGTGGCGGCCATGGCGGCGCGGACGATGCTGCCGCTGACGCGCAGGACGAGGCGGCCGACGGGGTGGCGTTCGCGGTGGTAGCTGTCGAGGAGGGCGTCGGGGTCGGGGGCCCGGCCGTGGAGGACGGCGGCGAGTTTCCAGGAGAGGTTGGCGGCGTCCTGGAGGCCGGTGTTCATGCCGAGGCCGCCGGCGGGGGAGTGGACGTGGGCGGCGTCCCCGGCGAGGAAGACGCGGCCGACGCGGTAGTGGGGGACCTGGCGTTCGTCGCTGTGGAAGCGGGACATCCAGCGGGGGTCGTGCATGCCGTGGTCGCTGCCGAGGGCGTCGCGCAGGATGGCGCGGAGTTCGTCGAGGTCGACGGGGGCGGTGTCCGGGGCGTCGGCGTCGCGGCGCCAGCCGATGGCGCGGTACCAGCCGTCGCCGAAGGGGACGAGGAAGCCGAAGGCGTCGGCGGCGCCGTTGACGGCGAGGGCGTCCTCGGGCGGATCGGTGAGGCGGACGTCGGCCAGGATCATGGAGCGGACGACGGCGCGGCCGGGGAAGGGGAGGCCGAGGGCCTCGCGGACGGTGGAGCGGACGCCGTCGGCGCCGACGACGTGGCGGGCGTGGATCCGGCGGGTGGGGGCGGTGCCGGGGGCGGCTGTCGAGGCGCCCGGGGTGTCCGGGGTGTCCGGGGTGGCGGGGCGGAGGTCGAGGGTGACGGTGTCGCGCTCCTGGCGCAGGCCGATGACCCGACTGTCGTACTGGATGTCCACCCCTGTGGACAACGCGCGGCGCTCCAGGAGTTTTTCTGTCTCATATTGAGGGGTGATGAGCGCGAACGGGTAGCGCGAGCGCAGGTGTTGGAGGGAGAGGGGCATGCCACCGAAGGGGCGTATGCGGTCGATCCGGCGGCCGGTGGTGACGAGCGGGTCGGCGAGTCCGCGGGCGTCGAGCAGTTCGAGGGTGCGGGCGTGCACGGCGAAGGCGCGGGTGAGGTTGGCGGCGGTGCGGGGGCGCCGCTCCACGAGGGTGACGGAGAGTCCGGTGGCGGCGAGGTCGCCGGCGAGCAGGAGTCCGGTGGGTCCTGCGCCGACGACCACGACGTCGACGACGGTCCGGGGGTCCGCGGTGGTGGCGGACCGGGGGTCGGTCGCGTTGGTGGCGGGGTCCATGACGTGCGAGGTGTTCTCGGCTGCGGTCATGGCCGGAGAGTCTGCCGGACGAGGGCCTCCGGCGCGTGGGGATCAGGCGGCGGCGCCGCCGAATTCGGCCATGGCCTCGCCGACGATCCGTTCCAGCCGGGCGTGGTGGGCGCCGCGCCAGTAGACGCGCTCGCAGTCGGTGCACTGCGCGAAGACGTCGTATGAGCGCTGCGTGCCGTGCTCCAGACGGTCGCCCACACTGTCCTTGTCGGCCTCGCGCAGGGGGCCGTTGCAGGCGGTGCAGCGGGTCCAGGGGACGAGGTCGGGGGCGAACCGGCCGAGGACGTCACGGAGTTGGTCGTCGGGGTTGTCGCTGTAGACGTAGGCGCCGGCGAAGATCTCGCGGCGGCGCAGGAGGCCGCGGTCGCGGGAGAGCAGGACGCGGCGTTCGGCGGCGGAGCGGGTGGCGAGCGCGGGGTCGCCGATGTCCTCGTTCTCGTAGGCGGCGTCGACGCCGAGCAGGCGCAGGCGGCGGGCGAGGGTGCCGAGGTGGACGTCGAGGAGGAAGCGCAGCGGGGCGTCGGGGAGCCGCTGCGGGCGCTCCACGCCGAACACCTCGACGGACTGGCCCGCTTGGGGCACGTAGGAGACGGGCACCTCGTGGCCGTCGACGAGGAGGCGGCCGACCTCGGTGAGGGGGACGCCCGCGGATTCGACGACGTGGCCGATGCTGGAGGCGCCGTCGGTGGCGGTCGGTACGCGTTCCGCACGCCGGCTGGGCGGGGCGAAGAGGCGCAGCTCGGGGGCGAGGGTGAGATGGATGCCGGGACCGTTCACGATCCCAGCATGCCATCGGGAGGCGGGGTGGCGCGGCCGAATTACGCGGTCGCGAGGGCTTCGTCGTAGGCGTCGCGGTGGGCGCTGACGTCGTCGAAGTGGTTCTCCGCCCAGTGCTTCACGGAGGAGAGGAGACAGCCGAGGCTGCCGCCGAGTTCGGTGAGGGCGTAGTCGACGCGGACGGGGACGGCGGGGGTGACGGTGCGGCTGACGAGGCCGTCGCGTTCGAGGGAGCGGAGGGTCTGGGTGAGCATCTTCTGGCTGACGCCGGGGATCTTGCGGCCGAGGTCGCTGTAGCGCATGGAGCCGGTCTCGGCCTGGCCGAGGGCGCTGAGGACGAGGCCGACCCACTTGTCGCTGATGCGGGCCAGGAGCTGGCTGGTGGGGCATTCCTTGACGAAGGCGTCGTAGGCGGCGCGGGCTTCGTCACGGCGGGCGGCGGCGGTGCGGGTGGCCATGGTTACCCACTTCCGGGTCGGGTACGCACTCCCAAGCACGTACTTACGAAAAGAGAGTACCTCTCCCTAAGTTAGTGGTCATCGGGAAGGGCGGAACCGCCCGGCGAACCCGAGCCGAACGAGCCAGGGGAGAAAGAGAATGAGCGAGCAGACGCACACCATGCGGGCAGCGGTCGTCGACGCCTTCGGCGGTCCGGAGCAGGTGCGGGTGGAGCGGGTGCCGGTGCCGCGCCCGGAAGCCGGCCAGGTCCGGATCCGGGTCCGGGCGGCCGGGGTGAACCCGGTCGACGGAGCGGTCCGCTTGGGGGTCTTCGGCGAGGCCGGGCAGCGGCTCGGGCTCGGCTGGGACGTGGCGGGCGAGATCGACGCGGTCGGCCCGGAGGTGGAGGGCTGGACGGTGGGCCGCCGGGTGGTGGGCCTGCACCACGGCCCGGTGAAGCCGCTCGGCACGCACGCCGAGTACGTGGTGCTCGACGCCTCGGCGCTGGCCCCGGCCCCCGGGACGGCGGACGACGCGGCCGCGGCGGCGCTGCCGCTGAGCGGGCTGACGGCCGCCCGCGCGGTGGACCTGCTGGGACTGGCCCCCGGCGCGTCCGTGCTGATCACCGGTGCGGCCGGGATGGTCGGAGGGCTCGCGGTCCAGCTGGCCGTCCGCGCCGGACTGGCGGTGACCGCCCTGGCGGGCGCGGAGGACGAGGCGTTCGTACGGTCGCTCGGCGCGAGCGCCTTCGTGGAGCGCGGCGGGGCGCCGGCCGGCCCGGTCGACGGGGTCCTGGACGCGGCGGTCCTGGGGGAGGCCGCGCTGGCCTTCGTCCGTGACGGAGGGGTTTACGTCGGGCTCCGCCCGCACGGCGGGCCGGCCGCGGAGCGGGGGATCCGGGTCGAGGAGCAGGAGGTCGCCCCCGACGGCGAGCACCTGGGGCGGCTGGTCGCGCTGGTCGACGCGGGGGAGCTGACGCTCCGGGTCGCGGGCACCTTCGACCTCTCGGACGCCGCGAAGGCCCACGCCGCCCTCGGCACCCCGGGCACGCGGGGCCGGCTGGTCCTCACGGTCGCCTGAGCGGCTGACGGGCTGACGGGCTGAAGGGCCGGGCGACCAGGGCCTCCGGCCGGGCCAGTCCCGGCCGGTCCGGGCCCGGGCCGGCCGCGCGCCCCGGGATCCGGCGGGGAGGGCGGGGTCAGGGGGTGAGGGGCAGGTGCCAGTCGTTGGAGGGGTGCGGGGTGCCCGGGGGGTACTCGAAGTCGACCCGGCCCAGGCACGCGAAGCCCGCCCGGCGGCAGACGGCGTTGGATGCCGGGTGGTCGGTGCCAGGGAAGGCGTGCAGGGCGCCGCGGGAGCCGTGGGCGCGGATGTGGGCGACGAGTTCGGCCAGGGCGACCGCGGCCAGGCCGCGGCCCTGGAACTCCGGGAGCACCGCCCAGCCGGTCTCGTACACCGGCTCGCCGCGCCACTCCCGCTCCCAGAAGCCGATCGACCCGACGGCCTCGGCGCCGAGCACCACCCGGAACATCCGCCCGGCGGCCGGCTCCCGCGCGCTCAGGGCCTCGTAGCGGCGCTGCCGGTCGGCGAGCCTCTCCTCGGACTCGGGCCCGCCGAGGTGCGCGGTCATCTCCGCCGAGTTGCACCGTGACAGCAGCCAGAAGTCGTCCTTGCCCCAGGGCTCCAGCCGTACGCGCGTCTCCATGTGGCCACTCTGCCCCGTGGGCCAGGGGGCGGAAAGAGGTGAGAGGGGGCGCACGGGGCGCGCGGGGCGGGGTAGCGGGCCAGTCCGAAGTGGGCGAAAGGGATCTTCATGGACACGGCCGCCTCGCTCATCGCAAAGCGGCACATCTTCACCATGCTCGATGTGGACGGGGACGGTGTGATCTCCCGGCACGAGTACCTGTCCCGCCCCGAGCGGGCCGCGTCGGCGATGGGCCGCGGCGCCGACGACCCGCGGGTCGCGGCCGCCCGCACCGCGCACGAGCGGGTGTTCACCTCGATGGACGCGGACGGCGACGGGGCTCTGGACCGGGCGGAGTTCACGCGGCTGCGGGAGGCGCTGGGCAATCCGGCCGACAAGGCGGGCCCGGCGTTCGACGCGCTGGACGCGGCCGCCGGCGGTCACGGGCGCGTCGGCCGGGACGTCTGCCCGGCCTCGATCCGCCGCTACGTCACGCAGGGCACGTCACCGATGGCGGAAGCACCGCACACGGCCGCCGCCCGCTGACCGGCCGCGCCGCCCCCGCCTGCCCCGCCGACCACGCCCCCTCCCGCCGCACGACCGCGGCGGGACGGGCCGGTCAGGGCCAGACGAGGCAGTACGGCTGGTGGCCGGCCTCGTGGAGGCGGTGGGAGAAGTCCTGCCACTCGTGCAGCAGCTGGTAGACGTTGAAGGCGTCCCGGGGGCCGCCCCGGTCCGGGACGGTAGACCAGATGAAGGCGGCCGCGCCGACCGACTCCTCGCCGACGCCGCGCAGCGGGTCGACCACCGTCATCGGCAGCTTGACCACGGCGTAGTCGGGGTGCAGGACGACCAGCTCCAGCGGGGGCACCTTGTGCAGGGGTATGCCCTCGATGCCGGTCAGGACCATCGCGGCGACCGTCTCCGGCTTGATCTTGGTGAACATGCCGCCCATGCCGAGCTCGTCGCCGCCGAGCTCCTCGGGCCGCATCGTCTGGGGCACCCGCGCGGCCGTTGCGCCGTCGGGGGCGCCGAAGTACTTGTACGTCACTCCCATGCCGCGGCCCTTGGGGAGGCCGTCCCCGCCGTCCGGCGTCCGGGAGGGACCCGGTACGGGATCGGCCGCCTCGGCGCCGTGGCGCCGGTGCTTGCCGCGACGGGCTCGGGCATCACGGGCGCGCTGCGGGTCCAGGCCGTCCGTACCCTCGCCCGGTCCACCACCGCGTTGCATATCTCCACCCGACACGTTTTGCCTGCCCCGGCCCCGCGGCCTCCGCCACGCAGCCTGATCATCATGGCAGTGACCTCCCCCGCGGCGGCGCGGTGAAACGCCCGTCCGCAAGTCTGTCGCGGCCTCTGAGACCATGGCTGGTGTGAGCTACCCGTACCCGTATGAAGCCCCAGTTTCGCAGACGCTCTTCGAGCGCGCGTCCCTCGTGACCCCCGGCGGCGTGAACTCTCCCGTGCGCGCCTTCCGTGCCGTGGGCGGTACGCCCCGGTTCATGGTGTCCGGTACCGGTCCCTATCTGACCGATGCCGACGGGCGCGAGTACGTCGACCTGGTCTGCTCGTGGGGGCCGATGATCCTCGGCCATTCCCACCCCGAGGTGATCGAGGCCGTGCAGGCCGCGGTCGCCCGCGGCACCTCCTTCGGCACGCCCGGTGAGGGCGAGGTCGCGCTCGCCGAGGAGATCGTCGCCCGTATCGAGCCCGTCGAGCAGGTGCGCCTGGTGTCCTCGGGCACCGAGGCGACCATGTCGGCGATCCGGCTGGCCCGCGGCTTCACCGGCCGCGCCAAGGTCGTGAAGTTCGCCGGCTGCTACCACGGTCACGTCGACGCGCTCCTGGCCGCCGCCGGTTCCGGCCTGGCGACCTTCGCCCTGCCGGACACCCCCGGTGTGACCGGCGCGCAGGCCGGCGACACGATCGTGCTCCCCTACAACGACCTCGACGCGGTGCGGGCGGCGTTCGCCGCGCACCCGGGCGAGATCGCCTGTGTGATCACCGAGGCCGCGCCCGGCAACATGGGCGTGGTGACCCCGGGCGAGGGCTTCAACCAGGGGCTGGCCGACCTGTGCCGGGAGAACGGCGCGCTGTACATCTCCGACGAGGTGATGACCGGTTTCCGTACCTCCCGCGCGGGCTGGTACGGCGTGGACGGGGTCAAGCCCGACCTGATGACCTTCGGCAAGGTCATGGGCGGCGGCTTCCCGGCGGCGGCGTTCGGCGGCCGTGCGGACGTCATGGGCCACCTGGCCCCGGCCGGCCCGGTGTACCAGGCGGGCACGCTCTCCGGTAACCCGATCGCCACCGCGGCCGGTCTCGCGCAGCTGCGGCTGCTGGACGCGGCGGCGTACGAGAAGGTCGACGCGGTCTCCGCGGAGATCCAGGGACTGGTGACGGCGGCGCTGGCCAAGGAGGGCGTGGCGCACCGGCTGCAGACGGCCTCCAACATGTTCTCGGTGTTCTTCACCGAGGACGAGGTCCGCAACTACGACGACGCGAAGAAGCAGGAAGGGTTCCGCTTCAACGGGTTCTTCCACTCGATGCTGGCGCAGGGCGTCTACCTGCCGCCGTCGGCGTTCGAGTCGTGGTTCGTGTCCACCGCCCACGACGAGCGCGCCGTGGAGCGCATCGCGGCCGCGCTGCCCGCCGCCGCCCGAGCCGCCGCGGAGGCGACCGCATGAGCGACATCACCGTCGTCCACCTGATGCGGCACGGCGAGGTGCACAACCCGGACGGGGTGCTCTACGGGCGCCGGGCCGGGTACCACCTCTCCGAGCTGGGCCGGCAGATGGCCGACCGGGTGGCCGAGCACCTCCAGGACCGGGACGTCACGCACGTGGTGGCCTCCCCGCTGGAGCGGGCGCAGGAGACGGCCGCGCCGATCGTGAAGGTGCACGGCCTGGAGCTGGCGACGGACGGCCGGCTGATCGAGGCGGGCAACGTCTTCGAGGGCAAGACCTTCGGCGTCGGCGACGGTGCGCTGCGCAAGCCGGGCAACTGGAAGCACCTGACGAACCCGTTCAAGCCGTCGTGGGGCGAGCCGTACGTGGAGCAGGTCGTTCGGATGATGAGCGCGATCGAGGCGGCGCGGGACGCGGCGCGCGGGCACGAGGCGGTGGCGGTCAGCCACCAGCTGCCGATCTGGATCGTGCGGAGCTTCGCGGAGAAGCGGCGGCTGTGGCACGACCCGCGGCGCCGGCAGTGCACGCTGGCCTCGCTGACGTCGTTCACGTACCAGGGCGACAAGCTGGTGTCGGTGGGCTACAGCGAGCCGGCGCGGGACCTGGTCCCGGCGCACCTCCTGGCCGGAGCGAAGCCGGTGAAGGGCAAGTCCAAGGCCTTCGGCGCCTGACTTCGCCCCCGCGGGCCCGTTCCCGTCCGGGGGCGGGCCCGCGGGTGTCTCCGGGGGCTCCGGGGGCCCTGAGGGCAAAGCCGGGTCATGGGCAGTCCTAATTTCATACAAGTCATGCCCGTGGTGACGTGTCGATGGGTCGACGTCGCAGGATTGTCCGTTTATATGACATTTCATGAGCGACGTACGCGACGTCAGTCGAAGGGGATTGCTCGGGCTCGGACTCGGCGCCGCCGCCGCGATCGGGCTCGCCGGCTGCGGTGGCGGCGGGTCCGGGTCCGGGGCCGGTAAGCACGGCCCGATAACGGCCGGCGACGGCTCCGCGCCGCCCGCCGCCGTCCGCGTGATCGGCGACGGCTCCACCGCCGACACCGGACCGCAGCCGCACCAGCCGCCCCGGCCCGTCCCCCTGGAACCCGGTCAGACCCCGCCGCAGTTCGTCGTCTTCAGCTGGGACGGCGCGGGCGAGGTCGGCAACGGCCTCTTCCCCCGCTTCCTCAAGCTCGCGGGCGACCACGGCGCGGCGATGACCTTCTTCCTCTCCGGCCTCTACCTCCTGCCGGAGTCGAAGAGCGGCCTCTACCACCCCCCGAACAACCCCGTCGGCGCCTCCGACATCGGCTACCTCAAGGACGAGAACGTCCGCAACACCCTCCACTTCGTCCGCCAGGCCTGGCTCGACGGCCACGAGATCGGCACCCACTTCAACGGCCACTTCTGCGGCGGCTCCGGCTCCGTCGCGCACTGGAGCCCGGAGGACTGGCGCTCGGAGATCGACCAGGCGGTGGCGTTCGTCACCAACTGGCGCACCAACACCGGCTTCACCGACCTCGAACCCCTGCCCTTCGACTACCGCAAGGAGCTCATCGGCGCCCGCACCCCCTGCCTCCTGGGCCAGGAGGGCCTGCTGCCGACCGCCGCCCGCCTCGGCTGGCGCTACGACTCCAGCTCGTCCGGCGGCCTGCAGCAGTGGCCGGTGAAGAAGGAGGGCGTCTGGGACCTGCCCCTCCAGTCGCTGCCCTTCCCCGGGCACACGTTCGAGGTGCTGAGCATGGACTACAACATCCTCGCCAACCAGTCGCGGAACACCACCAAGGGCGTGCCCGCCAACTACCCCGCCTGGTGCTCCCAGGCCACCGCCACCTACCTCGGCGGCTTCCGCCGCGCCTACGAGACCAACCGCGCGCCCCTCTTCATCGGCAACCACTTCGAGGAATGGAACGGCGGCATCTACATGGACGCCGTCGAGGAGGCCCTCAAGGCCATGGCGGACAAAAAGGACGTACGCCTCGTATCCTTCCGGCAGTTCACCGACTGGCTCGACGTCCAGGACCGGAAACTGCTGGCCAGGCTGCGGTCCCTGGCCCCCGGACAGGCCCCGCCCGGCGGCTGGTCCGCATACCTTTCGGCCGCCTGACCGGTACTGACCAGCGCCTTAACAACCCCGTCGGGGGGTGCGGAAGATCGGCAAATCGCCCATGCGAAACTTTTCACATGAGCCTTAGCCGCGCCCGTGCCCGTCGTAGTAGCCGCCGCTCGACCAGCCGCCGCTCGACCGGCGGCCGCGCCGTCCTGCTGACCGCGGTGACCCTCGCGAGCGCCCTCACCCTGTCGGCGTGCAGCGACGCGAACGGCGGCGGCAAGCCCTCCGGCTCCGCCGGGGGCAACTACGTGACCGGCCCCAACGGCATCTCCACCGTGGCCAAGGCCGACCGCGTCGACGCCCCCAAGCTCGACGGCGAGACCGTGGACGGCAAGACCGCCGACACCACCGCCCTCAAGGGCAAGGTCGTCGTCCTCAACGTGTGGGGCTCCTGGTGCCCGCCGTGCCGGGCCGAGGCGCCGTACTTCGCGAAGGTCTCCAAGGAGATGGCCGACGCCGGCAAGGACGTCGCCTTCCTCGGGATGAACACCCGCGACAGCAGCAAGCAGAACGCCACCGCCTTCGAGGAGAACTTCGGGATCACCTACCCGAGCCTCTTCGACCCGGACGGCAAGCTGATGCTCCGCTTCCCCAAGGGCACGCTCAACCCGCAGTCCATCCCCTCCACGATCGTCCTCGACAAGGAGGGCAAGATCGCCGCCCGCACCCTCGTCGCGGTCAACGAGGAGCAGCTGCGCTCGATGATCGACCCGCTCCTCGCGGAGAAGTGACCCCGTGGTCACCGCGCACCTCCTCGCCGCCGAAGCCACCGGTGTGAACACCACCGTGCTCAACGGCGCGCTGCTGCTGGCCCTGCCGCTCTCGCTGCTGGCCGGGCTGGTCTCCTTCTTCTCCCCCTGCGTCCTGCCGCTGGTCCCCGGCTACCTGTCCTACGTGACCGGCGTCGGCGGCGCCGACCTCGCCGAGGCGCGGCGCGGCCGGATGCTCGCCGGCGCGAGCCTGTTCGTGCTCGGCTTCACCGCCGTCTTCGTCTCGACCGGCGCGCTCTTCGGCTACTTCGGGGACACCCTCGCCGCCAACAAGGACGTCATCTCCCGGGTGCTCGGCGGGGTGGTCATCCTCCTCGGCTTCTTCTTCATGGGGTGGATCCCCGGTCTGACGATGCGCGAGTTCCGCTTCCACAAGAAGCCGGCGGCCGGCCTCCTCGGGGCGCCGCTGCTCGGCGTGCTCTTCGGGGTCGGCTGGAGTCCCTGCATGGGTCCGACGCTCGCGGCGGTCAACACCCTCTCCATCGACCAGGCGACCGCCGGCCGCGGGGCCCTGCTCACCGTGGTGTTCTGCCTGGGGCTGGGCCTGCCGTTCATCGCCACGGCGCTGGCCTTCCGCAAGGCGCTCGGCGCTTTCGGGTGGGTGAAGAAGCACTATGCATGGGTGATGCGCATCGGCGGCGGCATGCTGATCGTGACCGGTCTGCTGCTCGTCACAGGAATGTGGGCCAGCATCGTCAGTGAGATGCAGGGCTGGACCCAAGGCTTCACGGTGGGGATCTGAGGACTACACGCACATGAGTACGACCGACAAGGCGCCCGCCGAGGCGCCGCACGAGTCCGACCCCACCGACGAGGCGGCCGGCGCGCAGCTGTCCACCGCCCCCGTCGACGACGGCCCCGCCACCCCCGTCGGCATCGGCGTGATCGGCTGGGCCCGCTGGTTCTGGCGTCAGCTCACCTCCATGCGGGTGGCGCTGATCCTCCTCTTCCTGCTCTCGCTCGGGTCCATCCCCGGCTCCCTCATCCCGCAGACCCAGGTCGACGCGATGAAGGTCGCGGACTGGAAGAAGACCCACGAGTTCTGGGTGCCGGCCGCCGAGAAGCTCCAGCTCTTCGACGTCTACAGCTCGGTGTGGTTCTCCGCGATCTACATCCTGCTGTTCGTGTCGCTGATCGGCTGCATCGTTCCGCGCACCTGGCAGTTCGTCGGCCAGCTCACCGGCCGCCCGCCGGGCGCGCCGCGGCGCCTGGACCGGCTGCCGGCGTACACGACGTGGCGTACGCAGAAGTCCCCGGACGAGGTGCTCGCCTCGGCGAAGGGCGTCCTGGGCGGGCGCCGCTTCCGTACGGAGGCGGGCGGGAACTCCGTCGCCGCCGAGAAGGGCTACCTGCGCGAGGCCGGGAACCTGGTCTTCCACATCGCCCTGATCGTGATGCTGGTGGCGTTCGCCGCCGGTCAGCTGTTCAAGTCCGAGGGCGGCAAGCTCGTCCTGCGCGGCAAGGGCTTCTCCAACACGCTCACCCAGTACGACGACTTCAAGTACGGCAGCCTCTTCTCCTCGGACGACCTGGCGCCGTTCTCGTTCACGCTGGACAAGTTCGACGCGACGTACGAGAAGACGGGCCCGCAGAAGGGCACCGCGCGCGACTTCAAGGCCTACGTCACCTACAGCGAGGGCGCCGAGGGCGCGCCGCACAAGGCCGAGATCGAGGTCAACAAGCCCCTGGAGATCGACGGCTCCAAGATCTTCCTGCTGGGGCACGGGTACGCGCCCGTCATCTCGGTGACCGACCCCACCGGGAAGGTGATCTACAAGGACGCCGTCCCGATGCTGCCCTTCGACGCGAACCTGAGCTCCTCGGGCGCGGTCAAGGTCCCGGACGGCTACCGCAACAAGAACGGCGACAAGGAGCAGCTCGGCTTCAACGCCATGTTCGTGCCGACCTTCGCGGGCGAGGGCAAGGGCACGATGCTCTCGCAGTTCCCGGCGCTGGACTTCCCCGTCCTCGCGCTGAGCGCCTACCACGGCAGCCTGGGCGTGGACTCGGGCCTGCCGCAGAACGTGTACCAGCTGAACACCTCCAAGCTCCAGGAGTTCAAGGACGCCGACGGGCAGCTGTTCAAGAAGCGGCTGCTGCCCGGCGAGGCGATGGAGCTCCCGGGAGGCGAGGGCACCGTCAGGTTCGAGGGCGTAGAGCGCTGGGCGACCTTCTCGGTCACCCGGCAGCCTGCCAGCGGGCTGGCCCTAGCGGGCGCCATGGCCGCCATCGGCGGTCTGGCCGCCTCCCTGTTCATCCAGCGCCGCCGGGTCTGGGTCCGCGCGGTGCGCGGCGAGGACGGGGTGACCGTCGTCGAGATGGCCGGCCTGGGCCGCAGCGAGTCCGCGAAGCTGCCGGAGGAGCTGTCGGCGCTCTCGGCCGCCCTGTTCGAGCGGGCGCCCTCGGCACCCGCCGCCGCACCCCCCGCAGACGCGGAATCCGCAGGATCCGCAGAATCCGTAGACGAAGCCCACGAAGGAGAGCGCGCATGACGCTGCTCGCGGCCGCGACCAACGAGAGTCTGGCCGATCTCAGCAACAAGCTGGTGTACGCGTCGATGGCGGTCTACACGCTCGCCTTCTTCGCCCACATCACCGAATGGGTCTTCGGCAGCCGCAGCAAGGTGGGCCGTACGGCCGCCGCGCTGACGCCGGCCGCGGCCGGCGCGGCTCCCGCCGTGCAGGTGCGGACCAAGGCCGGCGGCACGGCCGTCCTCGACAGGCCGCAGGTCGTCACCCGCTCCGCCGCGGGCACCCGGGACGTCCCGGACGGCCCCGGCGCGGCGGGCGGCACCGAGAAGGGTGACCTCTACGGGCGGATCGCGGTCTCGCTGACCGTCCTCGGCTTCCTCATCGAGGCGGCCGGCGTGGTCTCCCGCGCGATGTCGGTGCAGCGGGCCCCCTGGGGCAACATGTACGAGTTCTCGGTGACCTTCTCCACGGTGGCCGTCGGCGCGTACCTGGCGCTGCTGGCGCTGAAGAAGAACGTCCGCTGGCTCGGCCTGATCCTGGTCACCACGGTCCTGCTGGACCTCGGCATCGCCACCACCTGGCTGTACACCGCCAGTGACCAGCTGGTTCCGGCCCTGCACTCGTACTGGCTGTGGATCCACGTCTCGACCGCGATCTTCTGCGGCGCCGTCTTCTACATCGGTGCGGCGGGCGCGGTGCTCTACCTGTTCCGCGACAGCTACGAGGCCCACCTGGAGGCCGGCCGCACGGTCGGCCGGTTCCGTTCCTCGGTGATGGAGCGGCTGCCCTCGGCGGCCTCGCTCGACAAGTTCTCGTACCGCATCAACGCGGCCGTCTTCCCGCTGTGGACGTTCACCATCGTCGCGGGCGCGATCTGGGCGGGCGACGCCTGGGGCCGCTACTGGGGCTGGGACCCCAAGGAGGTCTGGTCCTTCGTGACGTGGGTGGCGTACGCCTGCTACCTGCACGCGCGGGCCACCGCGGGCTGGAAGGGCCGCAAGGCGGCGTATCTGGCGCTGTTCGCCTTCGCCTGCTGGATCTGGAACTACTACGGCGTGAACATCCTGCTCAGCGGCAAGCACTCGTACGCGGGCGTCTGAGCGGAGGCGGTGCGAAGCTGGTGGTATGCCTCCTGTGAGCCATGCCACCAGCGAGCCGCGTGAGGGCGGACGCTGGATCGTCCGCTTCGAGACGCACGTGCCCTTCGCCTACGAGGCCGTGTGGCCCGCCCTGACCACGGCGGACGGGCTGTACGGCTGGCTCGCGGCGGTGGACGTGCTGGAACGCCGGTTCGGCGGGGCCGTCACCCTGCGCCGGCCGTACACCGGGAACACGGTGTCGGGGAAGGTCACGGCCTGGGACACCGAGCGGGTCGTGGAGTACACGGTCACCGGCGAGGGGCGGCTCCGCTTCCACCTGGACCCGGTGGGCACCGATTCGACGGTCGTCCGCTTCCTCGACGAGCGCGCCGGATCCGACGCGGAGCGCCTGGACTGCCTGGCCGCCTGGCACGAGCACTTCGAGGGGCTGGAGGCCGCGCTGGGCGGGCAGCCCGTCGACTGGTCGGCCTGGACCGGGGTCCGGCGGGCGGAGCTGCGGGCGTCCTACGCGTCCTTCTCCAGGACGTAGGCCCCGGGCCGGCCCGGTCCGGTCCCGTTGCCGAAGAAGAAGTACAGCTCCAGCGAGCGGCGCGCGTCGCGGCGCAGCTCGAAGGTCCAGGAGTAGTGGCCGGGTGCCTGGGTGACGGTGCCGGCGCGGATGGCGGTGCCGGTGGCGGCGGGCAGGACCAGGCGCAGGTGCTGGCCGAGGCTGCGGCCGGCGTCGGGGTCCTCGGTGAGCCGCCAGCGGCCGGGGCCGGAGAGCCGCCAGCCGGCGGCGTAGTCGCGTTCCTGGCCGTCGAGGAGGGTGACGGAGGCGCTGCCGTCGGCGCGGAAGACGACCTCGGTGCCGTCGACGCAGCGCCAGGTGCCGACGATCTCGGAGAGGTCGGCGTCGTAGACGGCGGGGACGGGTGGCGTGCCCTGCTGGGGGTTCCACCCGGTCATGGTGAGCAGCGCGGCGACGAGCACCCCGTAGGCGAGGAGATTGCGCAGGATCGTGTCGACGATCCGCGGCCCGCGCTCGCGCGGGGCCCGTGGCAGTGGCATGGGCCCATTCTGACAGCCCTATTGAACGCGTTCAATCAAGTTTTGCGTCACGTTTTGCCGCCGGGGTCCCGGTCCCGCCGGCCCCGCCCCGGTCCCGCCGGCCCTCGGCCTACCGGTCCTTGTCCTTCTCGTCCCGCTTCTCGCGCTCCTCGCGGTTCTCCCGCTCCTCGCCCAGGGACTTCAGGAACTCCGGGTTGTCGTCCGGGGCCACCCACTGCGTGCGCCCCGGGCGGCCGCCGCCGACTCCCGCGCGCTTCTTGCCCGCGAACAGCCACACCACCGGCCCGACGATCGAGAAGATCAGGATGATGATCACCCACACCACCTTGGGGAGGTGCTTGACCTCTTCCTCGGGGGTGTTCAGACAGTCGATGAAGGTGTAGATGGTCAGCGCGATGATCAGCAGGAACGGCAGATAGCGCAGCACGGTGTGGGACCGACTCCCCAGCAGTGGCGGCGGGCCCGCGTCGGGCCCCGGTGACGTCCCCAGGGTAGTTGGTGACGGATACTGGGCCCCATGGCTTACGACGATCTCCGCTCGCTGCTCCGGGCTCTGGAGCGGGAGGGCGACCTCAAGCGCATCAAGGCCGAAGTCGACCCGTACCTGGAGATCGGGGAGATCGTCGACAGAGTGAACAAGGCCGGCGGCCCGGCCCTGCTCTTCGAGAACGTCAAGGGCTCGGCGATGCCGCTCGCCATGAACGTCTTCGGGACCGACCGGCGCCTGCTCAAGGCCCTCGGCCTGAAGTCGTACGGCGAGATCAGCGAGAAGATCGGCGGCCTGCTCAAGCCCGAGCTGCCCCAGGGCTTCATCGGCGTCCGCGAGGCCTTCGGCAAGCTCGGCTCGATGGTGCACGTCCCGCCGAAGAAGGTGAAGGGCGAGTCCGCGCCCGTCCAGGAGGTCGTCCTCACCGGCGACGACGTCGACCTGGACCAGCTGCCGGCCCTCTTCACCTGGCCCAAGGACGGCGGTTCCTTCTTCAACCTGGGCCTCACCCACACCAAGCACCCCGAGACCGGCGTGCGCAACCTCGGCCTCTACCGCCTCCAGCGCCACGACAAGCGCACCATCGGCATGCACTGGCAGATCCACAAGGACAGCCGCAACCACTACGCCGTCGCCGCCGCGCGCGGCGAGCGGCTGCCGGTCGCGATCGCCTTCGGCTGCCCGCCCGCCGTGACGTACGCGTCGACCGCGCCGCTGCCGGGCGACATCGACGAGTACCTCTTCGCCGGGTTCGTCGCGGGCAAGCGGATCGAGATGGTCGACTGCAAGACGGTCCCGCTCCAGGTCCCGGCCAACGCCGAGGTCGTGGTCGAGGGCTGGCTGGAGCCGGGCGAGATGCTGCCCGAGGGCCCCTTCGGCGACCACACCGGCTTCTACACCCCGCAGGAGCCCTTCCCCGCACTGAAGATCGACTGCGTGACGATGCGCAAGCGCCCGCTGCTGCAGTCCATCGTGGTCGGCCGGCCGCCGACCGAGGACGGTCCGCTGGGCCGCGCGACGGAGCGCTTCTTCCTGCCGCTCCTCAAGATCATCGTGCCGGACATCGTGGACTATCACCTCCCCGAGTCGGGCGGCTTCCACAACTGCGCGATCGTCTCGATCGACAAGAAGTACCCCAAGCACGCGCAGAAGGTCATGCACGCCATCTGGGGCGCCCACATGATGTCGCTGACCAAGCTGATCATCGTGGTGGACAAGGACTGCGACGTCCACGACCTGCACGAGGTGTCCTGGCGGGCGCTGGGCAACACCGACTACTCCCGCGACCTCACGGTCGTCGAGGGACCGGTGGACCACCTGGACCACGCCTCGTACCAGCAGTTCTGGGGCGGCAAGGCGGGCATCGACGCCACGAAGAAACTGCCGGAGGAGGGTTACACGCGCGACGGCGGCTGGCCCGACATGGTGGAGTCCGATCCCGCGACGGCGGCCCTCGTGGACCGCCGATGGAAGGAGTACGGCCTGTGAGCCCCATCGCCGTGGGCGGTCCCGCCCTCTTCATCGGCAGCGACACCCCCTGCGTCGCCCTGGTGCGCCCGACGATCGACCCGGCCCAGCCGGCGGTCAAGGAGGCCGCCAAGCGCGCCGGAGTCACGCCCGAGGAGTTCGCCGGACCGTCCGACCAGTGGCAGCTGATCGCCGACCGCACCGACGGCGAGGGGCGGGAGATCGCCCTGAACGACCTCTCCGACGCCGACGCGGGCGCCTTCGCCGAGCGGCTGCTCGCCGCGATCGCCGACCCGGACACCGAGTTCACCGAGGTCCTGACGGTCGCCGCGCACGACGTGCTGCGCCTGGACGGCCGCCCGGCCGGCGAGGGCTTCGCCTTCCTGGCCAGCGTCGTCCCGCCGCCCTCCGAGGGAACGCCCCTGCTGGAGGTGGAGATCGGCCCGTCGTCCATCACGGACCTGCGCGCCGAACTCGAACAGTTCCGGAGGTCCCTCGGATGACATCGGCTGCCGAGGACGTCCTCGGGCCGGGCCCCGCGCCGCAGTCCGCCGGCAAGGTGAAGGCCTTCCTGCGGCTCGTGATGATCGAGCACTCGGTCTTCGCGCTGCCCTTCGCCTACATCGCCGCCTTCACCGCGATGTTCCGGCTCGACGGGCGCGTGCACTGGAGGGAGCTGCTGCTCGTCACCGTGTGCATGGTGGGCCTGCGGACCTTCGCCATGGCCGCGAACCGGATCATCGACCGCGAGATCGACGCCCGCAACCCGCGCACCGCGGGGCGCGAGCTGGTCACCGGCGCGGTGTCCGTGCGGTCCGCGTGGACCGGGGCCGGGGCCGCGCTCGTGGTGTTCCTCGGCTCGGCGGCGCTGCTGAACCCGCTGTGCCTGGCGCTCGCGCCGGTCGCCGTCGTCCCGATGGTGGTCTACCCGTACGGCAAGCGGTTCACGGACTTCCCGCACGCCATCCTGGGCCTGGCCCAGGCGATGGGGCCGATCGGCGCCTGGCTCGCCGTCACGGGCGAGTGGTCCTGGGAGGCCGTGGTCCTCGGCCTCGCCGTCGGCGTGTGGATCGGCGGCTTCGACCTGATCTTCGCCTGCCAGGACGTGGCCGCGGACCGGGCGGAGGGCGTCAGGTCCGTCCCGGCCCGCTTCGGCGTCCCGGCGGCCCTGTGGGGCGCCCGCGGCGCGCACGTCGTCACCACGGCCCTGATCGTCTGGTACGCGCTGCTCACCGACGCGGGCCCGCTGTTCTGGTTCGGCCTGCTGGTCGTCGTGGCGGCCTTCTGCTACGAGCACACCATCGTGAAGCCGCACGACCTGTCCCGCCTGAACCGTGCCTTCTTCACGGTCAACGGCTTCATCGGCATCGCCCTGTTCGTGTGCGCTTTGGCCGATCTCGTGGTGCGGGGTCTGACGGTCTGAGTAGCGTGCGGCCTACCATCGAGTGCATGGACAGGGAGGCCGACGTGACCGTCTCGGAGAGCGACCGCCTGCACTCGCAGCTCAGCCGGTTCGAGGACATGTTCCCGGGCTACCGGATGGAGATTGTCGAGGGCGCCGTCGTGATGAGTCCGCTGAAGCCGCACCACAACGCCACCATCTGGGCGTTGTGGACGACGCTCAGGAGCCAGTTGCCCGACGACTGGGGATTCCTCAGCGATGTGGCGGTGCCCTTCGACGGGGACAACGAGTTCTGTCCGGACCTCGCGGTCATTCCGCAGCCCGAGGTCGCCAAGAACCTCAGCGCCTACTCGCCCGACCTGATCGAGCTGGCCGTCGAGGTCGTCTCCCCGAGCAGCGTCCGCAACGACTACGAGGTCAAGGACCGCGCCTACGCCCGGCGCGGGATCCCGCACTACCTGATCTTCGACCCGTACAAGGCGCAGTGCACGACCCTCTGGAACCCCGGTCCCGACGGCTACCGCGGCCGGGACGTGATCCCGTACGGCGAGACGGTCGTCGTGGAGACGGGCATCGGCAAGCTGACGCTGGACACGTCGCCCCTCCCCGTGGACCCGGGCACGGCCGCCTGAGCGGCTATGCGGTCCGCGCCGGGCGGCGGTGGTACACGGCCGTCGCGATGCCCGCGGCCAGACCGCACAGGTGGGCCTGCCAGCTCACGGTGGCGTCGGTCGGCAGGATGCCGGTCAGGATCGTGCTGCCGTAGACGGCGGCGACGCCCAGGGCCACGGCGATGCCGAGCGTCCTGCGTTCCACGAA
This sequence comes from Streptomyces sp. AB3(2024), assembly GCF_041862025.1. Taxonomy (NCBI): domain Bacteria; kingdom Bacillati; phylum Actinomycetota; class Actinomycetes; order Kitasatosporales; family Streptomycetaceae; genus Streptomyces; species Streptomyces sp. AB3(2024). The sequence goes on along the minus strand of NZ_JBGWAB010000019.1, from coordinate 30,986 downwards.
GCCCCGCACGAGCAGGTAGCCGAAGAGTCCGAAGACCAGGCCGGAGGCACCCGCCGTGATGGTGTTCGGCGGCGAGATCAGCCAGATGCCGATGCCGTCGGCCAGCATGATCAGGGCGCACACCACGAGGAAGCGGCGGATCCCGGACAGGGCCGTGACGAAGCCGAGGACCAGCAGCGGGACGCTGTTGGCGGCGACGTGGGCGAAGCCGAAGTGCAGGAAGGGCGCGAAGAGGATGCCGCTCAGGCCGTCCGGGTCGCGGGCGAGTATCCCGTACGCGTCGAGCGCGTGGCCGGTGACGAGGTCGACGGCCTCGATCGCCCACAACAGGCCTACCCAGCCGAGCATCAGCCGGGCTGCGGCCCCGGCCCGGTCCGTCCGGGTCCAGGTCTCTTCGGCCATCGTGTTCATGTACGTCCCCTCGCGCCGTCCCACGCCCTGGGACGTGCGGTCACCTTACCGAGTGGCTTCGCTCCGTGGCCGGATAGTCTCGGAGGTATGACAGAGCGCAAGCGCACCCCGTGGGTGGTCGGGGTTTCCGGGGCCTCCGGGACGCCGTACGCGGCGGCGGTGGTCCGCGGGCTGCTGGCGGGCGGTGAGGACGTGGACCTGGTGGTCAGTCGTGCCTCGCGGCTGACCCTGCTGGACGAGACGGGCATCGCCTTCCGGGACGCGCACTGGCGCGGCGACCTCGCCGAGTGGCTGGGCCGGGGGGCCGACGGCAAGCCGGGCACCTTCCAGGTGCCGGATCTGGACGCCGTCCGCTATTGGGGGGCCGGGGACCTCGCCGCCGGTCCGAGCTCGGGCTCGTACCCCGTGAAGGGGATGCTGATCGTCCCCGCGTCCACGGCGTGCGTGGCCGGGGTGGCGCTGGGACTGTCGAAGGACCTGCTCCAGCGCGTCGCGAGCGTCACGCTCAAGGAGCGGCGCCGGCTGGTGGTCGCGGTGCGGGAGACCCCGCTGAACGGGCAGACGCTCAGGCATCTGGTGGCGCTGGACGAGGCGGGCGCGATCGTGCTGCCCGCCTCTCCGGCGTTCTACGCGGGCGCGACGCACATCCAGGATCTGGTGGATTTCGTCGCGGGGCGGGTGCTGGACGCGGCAGGTGTGCCGCACCGGCTGTACCGCCGTTGGGAGGGGGAACTGGGCGCCGCCCGTCCCCGTGGCCAGTCCGGTGACTAGCGCTTCTTGGCGCCGCGCGGCTTGCGGGTCTTGTCGACGCGGTGCGCGGCGGACGGCTGGTCGGTGCGGGATCGGTTGGCCAGCTCCTGGAGCTGTCGCATGTGCGCGTAGGCCATCTCGATCGTGTACACGGTGAACCACTCCTGAAGATCGTCATTGATCTGTTGAAAGATTCACAGGGTGTTGACCCTGTGCGCCTTTGATTCTATACCTAGACTTGCAGCAACGCCGAATAATGGAAGGCTCCACGTAATGGACACGGTGGACAGGCAGCTCATCCAGGCACTTCGCGAGAACGGTCGTGCCTCGTACGCGGAGCTGGGCCGTCTCGTGGGCCTCTCCGGCCCCAGCGTCACCGACCGCATCAACCGTCTGGAGACGGCCGGTGTGATCACCGGCTACCGCGCGACCGTGGACTCGGCCTCGCTCGGTCTCGGCGTCACCGCGCTGATCGGCATCTCCCTCTCCGACGCCGCGGACCACGAGGACGTGGCGCGCCGGCTGCGCGACCTGGCGGAGATCGAGGACTGCTGGTTCATCGCCGGCGACGACTCCTTCATGCTCAAGGTCCGCGCCAGCGACGTCGACGGCCTGGAGAAGATCATCCGCAAGCTCTCCGGCACCAAGGGGGTCTCGCGCACCCGCACCACGATCGTGCTCTCCACGAAGTGGGAGAACCGGGTCGGGGAGCTGCCCGAGGAGGGCTGAGAGTACGGTGGGTGGCGGTTGCACGCAGGACGGGACACGTAGAGGAGACACCGGCATGGACGCTGGGCTCAAGCGCGAGCTGGAGGAGAAGGTCCGCTCCGGCGAGCGGCTGACGCGTGAGGACGGCATCGCCCTCTACGAGTCGGACGACCTGGCCTGGCTGGGCGGTCTCGCCCACGAGGTGCGCATGCGCAAGAACGGTGACGTCGTCCACTTCAACGTCAACCGCCACCTCAACATGACGAACGTCTGCACCGCCTCGTGCGCGTACTGCTCGTTCCAGCGCAAGCCGGGCGAGAAGGACGCGTACACGATGCGCATCGAGGAGGCCGTCCGCCTGGCCAAGGCCATGGAGAACGAGAACCTCACCGAGCTGCACATCGTCAACGGCCTGCACCCCACCCTGCCGTGGCGGTACTACCCGCGCTCGCTGTCCGCCCTCAAGGAGGCGCTGCCGAACGTCTCGCTGAAGGCGTTCACGGCCACCGAGATCCACCACTTCGAGACGATCTCCGGCCTCTCGGCCTCCGAGATCCTCGACGAGCTGATCGAGGCCGGGCTGGAGTCGCTCACCGGCGGCGGCGCGGAGATCTTCGACTGGGAGGTCCGCCAGCACATCGTGGACCACCGCACCCACTGGGAAGACTGGTCGCGCATCCACCGCCTGGCGCACGAGAAGGGGCTCAAGACCCCGAGCACCATGCTCTACGGGCACATCGAGGAGCCGCGCCACCGCGTGGACCACGTGCTGCGGCTGCGCGAGCTCCAGGACGAGACCGGCGGCTTCCAGGTCTTCATCCCGCTGCGCTACCAGCACGACTTCGTGGACATGCAGGACGGCAAGGTCCGCAACAAGCTCCAGGCGCGCACGACGATGGCGACCGGCGCCGAGGCCCTCAAGACCTTCGCGGTCTCGCGCCTGCTCTTCGACAACGTGCCGCACGTGAAGGTCTTCTGGGTGATGCACGGCGTGCAGACCGCCCAGCTCGCGCTGCAGCACGGTGCGGACGACATGGACGGCTCGGTCGTCGAGTACAAGATCACGCACGACGCGGACAACTACGGCACCCCGAACAAGCTGGGCCGCGAGGACCTGCTGGAGCTGATCCGCGAGGCGGGCTTCCGCCCGGTCGAGCGCAACACGCGCTACGAGGTCATCCGCGAGTACCCCGGCCCCGACGCCGGCCTGCGCGAGACCCCGCAGGCGATGCGAGTCTGAGGTCCCGCTCCCGCGTGATGAGCCCCGGTCCCCCGGACCGGGGCTTTTGCGTTGCCCGAAGGAGTTGGTAATGACTATTATTCAGTTATGACCCTTACGTTTACCTTCGACCCGGTGGTCGATCCCGCCCTGCGCGACGGCATCGCCGAGCTGTGGACCGAGGTCTCCAACGCGGGTGGCGCGGTCGGCTTCGTGCCGCCCGTCACCCGTGACGTCATCCGGCCGGAGCTGGTCAAGCACCTCGCCGCCATGGCCGAGGGCCGCCATCGGCTGCTGGTGGGGCGCGACGAGCGGGGCGAGGTCGCGGCCGTCGCGTTCCTCGCCCTCAACACGCACCGGTTGCAGACGCACTGGGTCTGGGCGTACACCGTCATGGTCGGCCCCGCCCTCCAGGGCCGCGGCGCCGGCCGGGAGCTGATGGCCGCCCTCGCCGACGCGGCGCGCTCGCTGGAGGGGATCGAGGCCATCCGCCTCTCCTGCCGCGGCGGCCTCGGGCTGGAGCACTTCTACGCGGCGTGCGGCTACAAGGAGGTCGGCCGCGTCCCCGACGCCATCCGGGTCGCCCCGGGCGACGACCGCGACGACATCACCATGCTGCTGCCGCTGCACTGACCGGCGGGGGAGTCCGGCGGGTGACCCCGGCGGGCCGTAGCGGGGGCCCGGCGTGCTTCACTGGTGAGGCACGTGCCGCCGTAGACGACGAGAGAGAAGGGGTCACCGTGTCCCTCAAGCCGAGCGCGACGATCCGCTACACCGCGATGCGCCTGGGCATCTTCGTCGGATGCCTGGTCCTGGTCGCCGTCCTGGTCAACGTGGGCTGGATGCCCGCAGGTCTGGGCGACGCGAACCCCGCCTGGGTCGTGCTGCTCGCCCTGGTGATCTCCGCCCCGCTCTCCTTCATCCTGCTGCGCAAGCAGCGTGACGAGATGTCCGAGCAGATCGCCGGACGCGTCGCGGGTGCGAAGGGCAAGCTCGCCGCGAACCGCAACCAGGAGGACGCGGCCGACGACGCCGCCCGCGTGAGCTGACGGGAGCCCGTGGGCTTCCTCACACACCGAACGCGCCGAACTCCACCGAAGCGCACCGAACCGCCCCAGCGCCGGGAACACCCCCTGGTCCGCTGGGGCTTCGGCATTTCCGGGGAGACGCGCTCCGGGCCCGCGCGAGCTCGACCCAAAGTACGCCTTTGAGATTCTCAAAGGAGAAGTGTTAGCGTGTTCAACATGTTGACCGCCGCAGCGCACCCGATGACCGTGAGCGTCCCGCTCGTGTCACGCCTGCACGTCGACCTCTGCCGCCGCGTGTCCGCGGCCTGTTGCTGTTGCCGCTGATTCCCCTCGCCCCGTCGAGCCGAATCGATACAGCAGCGGTCCCCGGCCGGCCCGGCCCCTTTCCGGCTGCTGCCGCACCGCATCCCCCGCAGAACACCTCGCAGAAACCTTCCGCCCCACCCCCGTGCGTCACCCCCGGAGAGTGTCCGTGTCCGCGTCCCCCCAGGCCCAGGCTCCCGCCAAGGCCTCGTTCAAGTTCCCGTTCTGGGCCCAGATAGTCGCCGGCCTCGCGCTCGGCGTCCTGTTCGGCTGGCTCGCCCGCAGCCAGGACATCAGCTGGCTCAAGACCTCCCTCGAACAGGTCGGCGACATCTTCATCCAGCTGCTGAAGCTGGCCGTCGCACCTCTCGTCTTCTTCGCGATCCTGGTGTCCATCACCAACCTCCGCAAGGTGAACAACGCCGCGCGGCTCGCCACCCGCACGCTGCTCTGGTTCATGATCACCTCGCTGATCGCGGTCGCCATCGGCCTGGCCATCGGCCTGCTGACCGACCCGGGCGCGGGCACCGGCCTCACCCCGGCCGACGGCAAGGAGCCCAAGCGGCACGGCTCCTGGATCGACTTCCTGACCGGCATCGTGCCGAAGGACATCATCACGCCGTTCACCGAGCTGAACGTCCTGCAGATCGTCTTCCTCGCCGCCGTCGCAGGCATCGCCGCCCTCCAGCTCGGCGGCAAGGCCCAGCCCGTCCTGAACCTGGCCGAGTCGGTCCTGGAACTCCTCCAGAAGGCCCTGTGGTGGGTCATCCGCCTCGCCCCGATCGGCACCGTCGGCCTCATCGGCACCGCCATCGCGAGCTACGGCTGGGACCTGATCGGCAAGTACGCCACCTTCACCGCCGACATCTACATCGGCTGCGCCCTGGTGATGTTCGGCGTCTACCCGCTGCTCCTCGCTACGGTCGCCAAGGTCAACCCGGTCCAGTTCTTCAAGGGCGCCTGGCCCGCGATCCAGCTCGCCTTCGTCTCCCGCTCCTCGGTCGGCACCATGCCGGTCACCCAGAAGGTCACCGAGCGCCTCGGCGTCCCGAAGGAGTACGCCTCCTTCGCCGTCCCGTTCGGCGCCACGACCAAGATGGACGGCTGCGCCGCGATCTACCCGGCGCTCGCCGCGATCTTCATCGCGAACATCTTCGACGTGCAGCTGGGCATCAAGGAGTACCTGCTCATCGCGTTCGTCTCGGTCGTCGGCTCCGCCGCCACGGCCGGTCTCACCGGCGCGACCGTGATGCTGACCCTCACCCTCTCCACGCTGGGCCTGCCGCTGGCCGGTGTCGGCCTGCTGATGGCGATCGACCCGATCCTCGACATGATGCGCACCGCCACCAACGTGGCCGGCCAGGCGCTCGTCCCGGTCCTCGTCTCGGCCCGTGAGGGGATCCTGGACAAGGAGGCGTACGCCGCCGCCTCGTCCTCCCCGCTCGACGAGCCCGCCGCCGCCCCGGCCGCGGCCGAGCCGGCGAAGGTCCCCGTCGCCGCCTGACGCGCACGCACCCACCGCAGCCCCGCCCCCGTCCGGGCGGGGCTGCGGCGTTCGCGGAGCGAGCCGGTACGGGGCTCTTTCCCGGCGTGGCCGGTGGCCTGCGAAGAGAGCGGGGCGCGGGGCGTGCTCAGACCGTCTGCCAGCGCAGGAACGCGAGCGTTGCGAGGAGGAAGGGCCCCGCGTACCACCAGCGGCCCAGCGTGCGGTGGAAGACGGGCACGGCGGTGAGCAGCAGCCCGACGAAGCACAGCCCGACGCCGATCCCGGCCATCAACCGGGCGTCGTCGCGCATGCGGTCATCGGGGAAATCGGGCTGCAACACCAGCGCGCCGTAACAGAAGTACGCGGCGGGCAGATAGCAGAAGAGGACCAGGGGCAGGCCCAGCACCCACCGCAGGCACCCCTGGTCGGCGGGCAGGTCGACGGACTCGCGGCGCGGGCTCAGAACAGGGCCGCCAGCCGGACCGAGGCGATGGCGCCGAGCACGACGGCCGGGGCGGTCCACCACAGGCCCAGCGCCCGCCGGACCGAGGGGCGCAGGCACAGCTGGATCGCGCCGATGCTGAGGCAGATGGAGAACAGGCAGGCCAGCTCTGCCGCCCCGAGCCCGTCCCGGTCCGAGGGGACGGACTGCCCGTCGTTGAGTACGACGTAGACGGTGGCGGCGTTGAGCAGGTGCACGGCCGCGAGCACGGAGCCGGCGACCTGCCGGAACCGTGCCCGGTCGGAGGCCCGCCGAGGGGTTGAGATGTTCATGGTGATCACGACCGCCGCGGGGGCCGGACGGTTGCACGGCCGCCGCGGCGAAACGGAAGGACCACGACCTTGAGCCGGCCGTCCGGGGCGGCGGCCGGTTGCCCGTCAGCGGGCGGAGGCGTAGGGGAGGAAGCCCGTCCAGGCGTGGCGGGTGAAGGTGATGTGGGGGAGGGCGGTGTCCTTGGAGTCGCGGATGTGGATCGCGGCAGGAGTGTTCGCGACCTCGACGCAGTCGTTGCCATCGCTGCTGTCGCTGTAGCTGCTCTTGGACCAGTGCAGCTCGGGGTGGTCGGTCATGTCTCTCCCAGGAGTTCCTTGATGAAGGCCAGCGAATCTCGCGGCGTGAGCGCCTGAGCTCGGATGATGCCATAGCGGAGTTCCAGGATCCTGAGCTGTTTCGGGTCGGAGACCGGGCGGCCGTAGAACGCCCCATCCGATCGGCCCACGGCTGAGCCGTCCTGGAACTTCAGCACCTGGATGCGCCCTGCCATGCCCGCGTGCTCTTCGACCTCGGTCGGCATGACCTGCAACTCGACGTTGGGCAACTGGGCCACCTCCAACAAGCGTTCAAGCTGCCGACGCAGAACCATTGTCCCTCCGATCGGCCGCCGTAGGGTGACTGCTTCCTGGACGAAGCTGAGCGTCGGTGCGGGAGATCGCTCGAAGATGGATTGCCGACCCATGCGGCCGGCCAGCATCCTCTCCGTTTCGTCCGGCGTATAGACCGGACGCCACGTCTTGAAGAGTGCTCGTGTGTATTCCGGCGTTTGCAGGAGCCCATGGATGTTGTGGTTGCTGTAGGTGTGCATCTCGACGGCCCTGGACTCCAGCTTCGCGAGGTCCCGGACTTGCTTCGGGTAGCGCACCTGCTCCGTGTCCGCCTTCATCGCCGCGATCTTGCCGCCCGCCCCCAGGGCCTCGTCCGCCCTGTCCAGGTACTCCGGGCGCGGGATCCGTTTGCCCGACTCGACCTTGCGGACCAGGTCTTCCCCGTATCCGACGGCCACGCCGAAGTCGGCGGCCCGCATGCCCGCCTCCTCCCGCCACGCCTTCAGCTGGCGGCCGAGCGCGGCGAGGACCGCGATGCCCTGTTCGTCGTCGGGGTCGACCTCCCAGCCCGCGTCTTCCGTTTCCGCCTCCGCGCCGTCACCGTCCACGCTCATGCGTACCCTCCTCAGGACGTGCCGATTTCCCCAACGCCCCTCCCCACGGGCCTTCGCGGACAGCCGGGACAGCACCGGACAAGCGTGGGACAGAGTCCCGACGCGAGGGCGTTTCCGCTTCACACGGTACGCACGACCGCCCACGCTGAGTGACGTGAATACTCAAATCGGTTGTTCCGAGACCCGGTTCGCCGCACTCCTGCCCGCCACGCCCCGAGGGGCCCGGCAGGCGCGGCAGCTAGCCGTTGGGCAGGCGCTCGCCTGGGGGCTGGACGGTGAGCCGGTCGGGCTGGTGGTGGGGGAGCTCGCCGCCAACGCGGTGACCCACGGCCGGGTTCCCGGGCGGAACTTCCAGGTGGTGCTGAGCCGGGCCGGGCGGGTGCTCCGGATCGAGGTCGTCGACGCCCGCCGTGACCGGATCCCCCTTCCTCGCGACGCGGATGCCGGCTCGGAGGGCGGGCGGGGGCTGGTGCTGGTCGCGGCCGTCGCCGACCGGTGGGGGGTCGAGGAGGGGCCGCCTCCGTGCAAGGCGGTGTGGGTGGAGCTGGACCTTCCCGGTGAGCGGCGGGAGCCGTGACGCGGGCGGCCGGGACGCGGCGTTCCTCGACGTATACCTACTCAAGTACCGAGGTAAATCCAACCCACCCACCCCTCCGGCTCCCCGCTCACTCGCACGGGTGAACTGTGCCAACTCGGCTGGATTTCGCGAGGGTTGGCGGGCATATGCTCGCCCCACAACATCAGAACTGAGACGGCCCCCGCCGGGACTGGCATCCCGGGCGAGGGCCTGACCAACTAGGAAGTAGCACCTTCCCAATGGCTCTTGAACACCCTAACGCGCGCTCGCGCGCCGCGTCCCGGCATCGCGCCGGAACCGCCCCTTCAGGTGTCGTCCACGTCAACGTGCGGCACACCGATCACTACACCGTGGTGGGCAACCACCTCGCCCAGCACCGGGCGTTGTCGCTCGTCGCGATCGGCCTCGCGCTCCACATCCAGTCGCTGCCCGCCGGTGCCAGGGTCGGCATCAAGGCGCTCGCCGGCCGGTTCCCCGAGGGGGAGATCCGGATCGCCACCGCCCTGCGGGAGCTGGAGGCCCACGGGTACCTGGAGCGCAGCCGCGTACGGACCGAGGACGGGCGGCTGGTGACCCGGACCGTGTCCTACAACCGCCCGCGCAGGCCGGGCGGTCCGGTCCCCGACCCCCCGCCCCCGCCGCCGGACCGGGCGCGCGTACCGGAGCCGGAGCCGCAGCCCGTGCCGGAGCCGCAGCCCGTGCCGGAGCCCGTGCCCGTGCCGGAGCCCGTGCCCGAGGCGGGGCCCGTGGCGGTGCCGGAGTCCTTGGCGGTGCCGGTGGCCGAACCGCGGCCCGCACCCGAGCCCCCGTCAACGGCCGCCGCCCGGCAGGAGGCCGTCGACCTCCTCGCCCGGCTGCGGGTCGACGACCCCCGGCTGCTGCTCGCGGAGCGCGACGTACGGCAGCTCGCGCCGGGTGTGTCCGCCTGGCTGGACCGGGGCGCCGATCCGGAGGCGGTACGGCACGTGCTCACGGGGAACCTGCCCGCCGAGATGCGCAGCCCGGCCGCGGTGATCGGGTACCGGCTGCGGGCCGGGATCCCGCCGCGGATGCCGACGGCCCCGGCCCCGGCCTCCGCCCCGCAAGCCCGGCGGCCCGATCCGTTCCAGGACTGCGACGGCTGCGAACGCGTCTTCCGCTCCCCGGTCCCCGGCCGCTGCGACGACTGCCCGCCGCTCGGTGGGCCAACGGCCGCGGCCTAGCGCGCCGTTCCTACTCGGGGCACTTCAGGCAGTCGTACGGGCTCCACTCCTGCCCAGGCGCCATGCGGGTCCGGCCCCAGGCCTTGTCCCACTGGCCGGTGGCGTAGACGGTGATCGCGTACGGGTGGTCGGGGTCCGGGCGCTCCTGGACCGTGATCTTGCTCTTGACCGAGCCGCCGAGGGACCACCAGCCGCCCCACTGGCCGTTCGTGGTGTAGCGCGTCCACATCGCGTTGTCGGTGCCGACGATGAACTGCTCCTTCTGGCCGCCCGGGAGCGCGTGCTTGGTGACCCCGTACTCGCAGATGTAGAGGCCCCCGCCGCCCGCCTCGCACGTGGACGCCTGTGCCGGTGTGGCGGCGACGGCGAGTCCGGCGACGGCGGCGGCCGCGAGGACGATCGCCTTCAACTTCTTCATGCTGGAGCAGACCCTTCGGTGCGGCGCCGGGAAACCGTTGGTCGGTCGGTTCCCGTACGCCCGTTCACCCTAGGGTCGGTTCGCGGCCCCTCCCGGCGCCCGGCGCGGGCCTGTGGGGAGGGCTGCCCGAAGAAGCAGAGCCCGCGTGGGCCGGGTGGTCCGGCAGGGCAGTTTCCGGCAGGTCGCGGGGGCAGGGGCGGCCGGTCAGGCCTTCCGCTCGGCGGCGCTGCGTTCGACGCAGAACTCGTTGCCCTCGGGGTCCGCCATGGTCACCCAGCCGGTGCCGTCCGGCTTGCGGTGGTCGCCCGCGACGGTGGCGCCGAGGGAGAGGAGCCGTTCCACTTCCTCGTCGCGGGTGCGGTCCTGTGGCTGGAGGTCCAGGTGCACCCGGTTCTTGACGGTCTTGGCGTCCGCGACGGTGATGAAGAGGAGGGCGGTGCCGGGCGCGGTCACCAGCGCTTCCGGGTCGCCCGGGTGGTCGTCGTCGGCGAGGGAGCCGTCCAGGGCCCCGGCCCAGAAGCGGGCCAGGGCGTAGGCGTCGGCGCAGTCGAAGGTCACGTGGCGTACGAGAGAACTCATGAGCGGCACTATCGGCCGACCCGGCGGAGGCTGTCCACGGAGATTCGGGGGCGCGGGGGAAGCGCCCCCGCCGTGGGGCGGGGACGCCTCGGTGCGCCTCGGCGCGGCTCGCGGCTCGCGGCTACCGGCTACCGGTACCCGACGGTCCAGGCCTGGTTCGCGGCCCCGCGCTTCTCGGGCCACTGGATCATCTGCTGGCCGTTATATGCCGGACCTCTGACCATCCAGGAAGGTGGCCGTCCGGCCGTCGGCGTGTCTGGCCGATTGGTGGTGATGGTGCTATGGTCACTAGCACCATGTTGCTGAGGCTGAACACCGCGGACCCACGTCCCCTCCACGAACAGGTGGCGGGAGCCGTCCGGCGCGCCATCGCCGAGGGCGAATGCGCCCCCGGAGACCGGATCCCGCCCGCACGGGACCTGGCGGGGGCGCTCGGGGTCAATGCCAACACCGTCCTGCGGGCGTTGCGCGTCCTGCGCGACGAGGGGCTGCTGGAGTTCCGGCGGGGCCGCGGGGTGACCGTCGCGGAGGGGGCGGGCGGGCGCTCGGGGCTGCTGGACCGCGTACGCGGACTGGTGGAGGACGGGGCGCGGCTCGGGTACAGCAAGGCCGATCTCATCGAGATGATCAGGGAGTTGCCGTGAAGGACCGGGCGGGGTGGGGCGTGGCCGGCGGGGCCGCGGGGGTTCTGGTGCTACTGGTGGGGATGCCGGTGGCGGCGAGCGGGCGGCTGCCGGACCGGCTGGCCACGCACTGGTCCGCGGGCTCCGGGTCCCCGGACGGCTCGATGCCGCTGTGGGCGGCGGCCCTGTTCCCGGCGCTGATCTGGGTGCTCCTGGTGCTCGGGGTCGTCCTGGGGCGGCGGTTCGCGGGGCCGGGCGGCGGCTGGGTCGCGGGCACGCTGGCGGGCGCCGGGGTGGGGCTGGCCGGGGGGCAGGCCGCGATCGTACGGGCCAACCTGGACCGGGCGGACTGGCGGCAGGCCGGGTCGGTGACGGCGTGGGTCGTGGGGGTCGCGGTGGCGGCCGTACTGGCGGCGGTCGGCGGGGCGCTGGCGGGCCGCCGGGGCGCGGGCGGGGCAGAACCTCCCGCCGCCGGGCCCCGGATGGAGATCCCGGACGGCGAACGGCTCGTCTGGCTCTCCCGCGAGAGCAACCCGTGGCTCCGCCTGACCGGGGCCGTACTGGGCCTGGTGGCGGCGGCCGGCGTGCTGGCGGCCCTGGCCGGGCTGGCCGACGCCGCGGCGTGGGCGCTGGTCGCGTCGACCGGCTCCGCGGCCCTGGCCGTGCTGCTCTGCTCGTCGGTCCGGGCGCGGGTGACGGCCGACGGCCTGGAGGTGGCCTTCGGCCCGCTGGGGCTGCCGGTGCGGCGCTGGGCGGCGCGGGACATCGAATCGGCCCGCACGGAACACCGCACCCCGTTGCGGGCGGGCGGCTGGGGGTACCGCATCAACGGCCTGGGCACGACGGTGATGCTGCGGGGCGGCGAATGCCTGGTCATCCGCGCGAAGGGCAAGGACTTCGCGATCAGCGTGGACGACGCGGAGCGGGGCGCCGCGCTGCTGAACTCCGTCTCGGGGCGCCGGGGTTAGTCCCCCTCGGCTGCCTTCTTGAGCGCCTCTTCGGTTGCCTGCCGTACAGCCGGTGCGGTGTCGGCTGCCAGCCGGCGGACGGCCTCTTCGGCGGCAGTGTCGCCCGGCCACCCGGCGACGAGCGCTCTGGCGACCGACGTGCGGACCCGGGCATGCGGGTCGTCCGCGAGCCTCAGCACGGCATCCCGGGCGGCCTGGTTGCCGGACCAGCCTCGCGCGAGTGCGGAAGCGGTCACCTGGCGGACATCTCGGTCGTGGTCGTCCGTGAGCCGCTGGACGGTGTCACGGGCGGACCCGATGCCTGGCCAGCCGATCGCGAGCGCATCGGCGGCGCGCCCGCGGACGCTCGGATCGAGGTCTGCGGCCAGCTGCGAAACGGCGTGTTCGACTGCGGGCTCGCCTGGCCAGCCCACGGCGAGCGCGGCCACTGCGTACCGGCGGACCGTCGTGCTCCCGTCGCTGACCAGCTGTAGAACAACGTTCCGGCCCGTCGGATCGCCGGGCCAGCCTTCTGCCAGTGCGTCAGCGGCCCAGTGCCGGACCTCGGCGTTGGAATCCTCGGCCAGCCGCAGGACGGCATCACGGGCGCGCAGGTCACCCGGCCAGCCTTTGGCGAGCGCGAAGGCGGCGAGCTGGCGGGTCTCCCAGTACTGGTCGCCGGCCAGCTGCAGGACGGACTGACGTGCTGTCGAGTCGCCGGGCCACCCGTCCGCCAGTGCGAAGACGGCCCAACCCCGGGTAGCGGAATCCGAGTCGTGGGCCAGCCGCAGGACGGCGTCACGTACCAGCGGATCGCCTGGCCAGCCTGCCGCGAGTGAGGTCGAGACGTTGCGGCGGACTTCTGTGTTTCGGTCGTCGGCCAGCCGGAGAACGGCGTCCCGCCCTCTGGGCTCGCCGGGCCAGCCTTCTGCCAGTGCGTCAGCGGCCCAGTGCCGGACCTCGGCGTTGGAATCCTCGGCCAGCCGCAGGACGGCATCACGGGCGATCAGGTCACCCGGCCAGCCTTTCGCGAGCGCGGAAGCCGCCCGTCGGCGGACTTCCGTGTCGCCGTCGTCGGCCCTCCGCAGGAGAGTGTCACGGGCTGCGCGGTCCTCTGGCCAGCCGCTCGCCAGCGCGGAAGCCGCAGATTGGCGGACATCCACATCTACGTCTTCGGTCAGCTGCAGGACGATGTCACGGACCGTGGAATCGTTGCCCCAGCCCTTTCCGAGCGCGGTGGCGACGGCCTCGCGGACGATGGGATGCCGGTCGTGGGCGAGGCGTAGAAGTACGTTCCGGGTCGTGGGATCACCCGGCCAGCCCTCCGCAAGTCCGTCGACCGCGTACTGACGGACCCGTGTGTCCATGTCGTCGGCGAGCCGTTGAAGCATGTTTCTCACCACAGGTTGCCCTGGCCAGCCTTCGGCCAGGGAGGAAGCCGCATGCCTACGGACGTCCGCCTCCGCGTCGGCAGCGAGCCGTACGGCGGCGTCAAGGGCAGTCGGGTCGCCTGGCCAGCCTTCCGCGAGTGCCGAAGCCGCGTTTCCGCGTACCTTCGTGTCGCCGTCGCCGGCCAGCCGTTGCACCATGTCATGGGCCGTCGGGTTGCCTGGCCAACCCTGCGAGAGGCTGTCGGCCGCGTAGTAGCGGACGTTCCAATCGGGGTCTTCGGCCAGCCGCAGGACGATGTCACGGGCAGTGGCGTCGTTGCTCCAGCTGCGTCCGAGCGCCCTGGCCACGGATTCGCGGACGTCGGCATGTGAGTCATCGGCGAGCCGAAGCAGCGCGTCCCGGGCGGCCGCATGGCCCGGCCACCCCTCCGCAAGGCCGTCGGCGGCGTGCTCGCGGACTTTTGGTTCCGGGTCGGAGGCCAGGCGAAGGACGGCCTCCCGGGCGGCCTCGACGTAACGCCAGTTGGCCGTGAGCGTGGCGACCGCTCCGTAGCGCGAGGCGGGGTTGGTGGAGCGGGTGGAGGCCAGCACGACCGCGAGTTCGTCGTCCGGCTGGAGGAAGGTGTCGTCACCTGCGAAGGTACTGCGCAGTTCCTCCACCTTCTGCTCCTCGCGGGCGTTCGCCTCTTGAGCCTTGGCCAGCGCGGAGGCGATGTCGTCAAGAGCCGGCTGCGAGAACAGGTTGCCGGTCGGCAGCTGCCGGGGAGAGCCGGCCGGGCCCGGGTAGGTCAGGACGAGCTCCGAGACGTCGGGGTGCAGGGAGAGCCGTTGGATCTCGGCGTGAGCACGGTCCCACAGGCCCTCCAGCTCGCGTTTGCGGACGGCGGCCCGCTCGGTCTCCTGTTGCGCGGCAGCCTTGTGGAACAGGGCTTGACGTGTCTCGTCACGCAGGCGGGCAAGACCCCGCGCATCGGTGCTCTGTTGTGCCCGGATCTCGCGGATGCCGTTTCCGGCGATGATCTCGCGTAGCGCGTTGGTGATCTGGAACATGGTCACGAGCAGGAATTCCGCGTCCCGCAGAGCATGGCGCAGCCGTGTCTCCGCGTGGCGGGCACGTTCCAGGTCCCGCTCCATGCGGGCGGAGTCACGCTGTTGTAGGTACAGGCTGGCGGTGTCGTCGTCGGTGCGCTGCGCGGGCACCGGAGGTGGGGTGGTGGGGGTGCTTGGCGGAGCTGTGGCGGCCAGGACGAGTGCGCGGCCCTGGTCGCAGCGCCGCTGATGCTCCTCCGTTGTGAGACCGGCGGCCAGCTTGGTGATGTGCAGGAACCGGAGGGTGAACGGCACCGGAGGTCTGGGCTTCGCCTGCGCGCTGAAGAGGCGGTCGATGTGGGACTTGGAGTACGCCATGTCGCTGATGAGGAACTCGGGACGCTGCACTGCCTGCGCGCCCCCACCCCGGGCTGCGAGCTGTTCCTGTTCGCGGCGGGCGGCCTTCCTGAAGGCGGCTTCGATCTCGCGCGAGCCCATTCCGGCCTCCGTGGCCTGGCGTCGAAGGAAGTTGCCGTACTCCTCCCACGCACTCGGGCCGGTCTCCTGCGGGTCGTCCATGGATCGCACGCTCGCGCCTTCCCTCGTTCGGACCGTCCCCGGGACGGCTCACCTCGTCCCCGAGCGGACGGGGTTTCGGGCGATCCGCGCAGGCTGGCGGAGTCCGTCGCCCCAGGTGGTCCCAGAACGGCCCCGCCGGTCCCTGCCCAGTTGGGGACCGGGTTCAAACGGGTCAGGGTCTCCTCAAGTCCGGTTCGGCGCAGGCGCGTCGGGCCCCTCGTGGAGGAGAGTCGTATGCGCAGTGACCACGCCCAGGGTCTCGCCCTGCAGTTGCCCGAGGGCGTGCGGGACGTGCTGCTCGCCGCCGCGCCCGAGTTCGTCGGGTCGGTCGCGGCGGCGGTCGTTCTCGGCCTCGTCGCCTGGGGGTGGCGCCGGGTCGTGCGGAAGGCGCGGGGTCAGGAGCGGGAGTAGGAGCCCAGGCCGATGAGGCAGTACACGTACTGGTTGATGACGCTGCCGTTGAGCGTGTAGCGGTACGAGAAGGCGTACTCCGTGTCCGGGTTGCTCTTGCACTGCTCCATGTCGGAGGAGAAGGGGAACCGCTGGATCACCTTGTAGTGCGCGTCCGACGCCGAGCAGGAGACCTCCTTGACGTCGTCCACCCGCTGGGCCGTCTCCGAGTCCGGGAGCCGGCCGTTGAGGCAGGTGCCCTTGTCGAAGGGGGTGGGGGCGGCCTCCGTGGTGGGGAGCGGGAGCGCCGGGAGGGTCGGGAGGGTGGGGCGGGTGGTGCTCGGGGCGTAGGTGTAGGTGGGGGTCGGGTACGGGTCCCGGGTGGTCGGGGCGGCGTACGTCGGGGAGTGGGAGGCGGTGTTCTTCGAGTCGTCGTCCTTGCCGTCGTTCGTCACGACGATGGCGATGATCACGGCCGCCACGACGCCCAGCGCGAGCAGGCAGCCCAGCGGGCTCGACTTCTTCGGCGGTGCGGCCGGCGCGGGCGCGGCCCCCGCCGGTGTCACCCGGACCCGCAGCAGCACCTCGTTGTCGCCGAAGCGGGCGCGGACCAGGTCGCCGTCGCGGGACGGTGGGATGCGCAGCCGGGCCGTGCCGTTGGGCAGGGGAACGGTGACGACCGTGCCCTCGGCGGCCTGCTGCGGGGTGAGCGGTAACTGGATTTCCTGCGGCGACACCGGCGGACTCCTCACGGCGGACGGGAGTGCGGAAGCCGTCGACCGGGCCCCCGCGGGGGATTCTGCCCAGTGGGGGTGGCCTGACGCAGGCGTTCCGCGGTGCTGTTGCCGGTTGGTTACCGGCCGTGGGACGGGGGCGGGGTGCCGATTCGTGCCGGTGGGTGTGGGCAGGGGGTGGGAGGTGGGTGAAGAAGGCGTCCGGGGGGTGGTCGGGGGTCGTTACCCGTGCGTAGATTACCGGCGGTAACCCCGGAACGACCGAGGAGAACAGCCGTGGAAGCCGAGCCGAAGCCGGTCGAGCCCGTCAAGACGACCGTCGCCGGGGTGGTGCGCGAGGTGGCGGTCCCCGCCCTCGCCGGGATGCCGGTGAGCGGCTCGCTCGGGGACCTCCCCTTCGAGAACGCCCGGCAGGCCCCGCACGAGCCCGTGCTCGCCCGCAAGGAGCCCGACGGCACCTGGCGCGACGTCACCGCCGCCGAGTTCGCCCGCCAGGTGCTCGCCGTCGCCAAGGGACTCATCGCCGAGGGCCTCCAGGAGGGGGACCGGCTCGCGATCATGGCCCGGACCACCTACGAGTGGACGCTGCTGGACTTCGCCGGCTGGGCCGCCGGTCTGGTGACCGTACCGATCTACCCCACCTCCTCGGCCCTCCAGGCACGCTGGATCATCCACGACTCCGGGGCCGTGGCCTGCGCCGTGGAGGACACCGCGCAGGCCCGCATCATCAGCGCCGAGCGCGCCAACCTGCCCTGGCTCGCGCACCTGTGGGAGTTCGACACCGGGGCGGTCGCCCGGCTCGTCAAGGCCGGCGAGCACCTGCCCGACGCGATCGTGCACGCCCGCAGGTCCACCCGTACACCGCAGTCCGTCGCCACGATCGTCTACACCTCCGGCACCACCGGGCAGCCCAAGGGATGCGTGCTGACCCACGCCAACTTCTACGCCGAGGTCGACAACGCGGTGGAGCTGCTGCACCCCGTCTTCAAGTCGGTCACCGACGACCCGGCCTCCACCCTGCTCTTCCTCCCGTTGTCCCACGTCTTCGGACGGATGGTCGCCGTCGGCTGCCTGCGGGCCCGCGTGAAACTCGGCCACGCGCCGAGCATCACCACCGAGGACCTCCTCGCCGACCTCGCCGGCTTCCGGCCGACCTTCCTGCTGGCCATCCCCTACGTCCTGGAGAAGGTCTACAACACCGCCCGCGCCACCGCCGAGAAGATCGGCAAGGGCGCCTCCTTCGACCGGGCCTCGCGCATCGCGCAGAGCGTCGGCGAGGCGCAGAGCGAGGGCAGACGGCCCCCGATGGGCACCCGGGCCGCGCACGCCCTGTACGACCCGCTCGTCTACCGCCGCGTCCGCGCCGCCCTCGGCGGCCGCGTGCGCTACGTCCTCAGCGGCGGCTCCCCCCTCGGCCGGCGCCTCGCCGCCTTCTACACGGGCGCCGGGATCGAGGTCTTCGAGGGCTACGGGCTCACCGAGACGACCGCGGCCGCCACCGTCACCCCGCCGCTGCGCCCCCGGCTCGGCACGGTCGGCTGGCCGCTGCGGGGGACGGCGGTGCGCATCGCCGACGACGGGGAGGTGCTGCTGCGCGGGGCGCACGTCTTCGCCGGCTACTGGAACGTCGCCGCGCAGCAGCCCGGCGGCTGGCTGGCCACCGGGGACATCGGCGAGCTCGACGCGGACGGGTACCTCACCATCACCGGCCGCAAGAAGGACGTGATCATCACCTCCGGCGGCAAGAACGTCGCCCCCGCCCCCCTGGAGGACTGGCTCCGCGCCCATCCGCTGGTCGGGCAGTGCATGGTCGTCGGCGACAACCGGCCGTACGTCACCGCCCTGATCACCCTCGAACCGGACGGGCTGGCGCACTGGCGGCAGATGCACAAGAAGCAGGGAGTGCCGATCCGCGAGCTGCTCACCGACGAGGCCCTGCTCGCCGACCTCCAGCGGGCCGTCGACGAGGCGAACGCGCTGGTATCGCGGGCCGAATCGATACGCCGCTTCGCCGTCCTGCCGGGGGACTTCACCGAGGAGCGCGGGCACCTGACGCCGTCGATGAAGCTCAAGCGGGGCGCGGTCGCGCGGGACTACGAGCGGGAGATCGAGGAGCTGTACCGCCGGGAGCGGTGAGGCGGACCCCGGCCGGGCACGCTCCGGACCGCCCCCGGCCGGGGCAACCCCTCCGGCGGCGGCCGAGGGGCGGGTGGGGCCGGGCGCGCTTAGGGTGAGCTGGGCTGACCGGTCCGGGGGGTCACCCGAGGAGGGTGCCGTGCACCGTTCCCACCGCCGTACCCGCTCGCACGGCCTCGGCCGCTCCCATACCGGCGAGCCCGGCCGCTCCCGTGCCGATGTGTCCGGCCGCTCCCATACCGGCGCGCCCGGCCACCCCCGTGCCGACCGGCCCGGCCTGGCCGGTACCCCCGTCCGGGCCCGTCTGCGTACGCGCGGGGCCGCCGCGGCCTGTGCGGTCGTGCTGGCCTCCGCCCTCGGCGCGGGCCCCGGCCCCGGGAGCGGATCCGGGAGCGGATCCGGCACCCCGTCCCCCGCCGCGGGGTCCATACGGTGGGGGGACTGCCCCGAGAAGCCCGTGCCCGACGGCATGACGTGCGGGTACGTGACCGTCCCCCTCGACCACGAAGACCCCGCCAAGGGGACCATCCGGGTGGCGCTCGCCCGGATCCCGGCCACCGCCCCCGGCCGACACCCGCTCGGCTCGCTGCTGCTGAACTTCGGCGGCCCCGGCGGACGCGGGACCACCTCCCTCGCCGCCGACCCCGTGACCTTCTCGAAGCTCGGCGAGCGCTACGACCTCGTCACCTTCGACCCCCGCGGCGTCGGCCTCAGCGAACCCGTCTCCTGCGGCGGCTCCCAGGAGGTCGGCGACGGGGTCCCGCCCGACGCCGCCTCCCAGCTCGCCGCCCTGCGCGCCGTGGCCCGCCGCTGCGCCCTGCACTCCGGACCCGTGCTCCCGTACGTCGGCACCGTCCAGGTGGCCCGCGACCTGGAGGTCATCCGCCGGGCCCTCGGCGACAAGAAGCTCAACTACCTCGGCTTCTCCTACGGCACCCGGCTCGGCGCCGTCTATGCCGCCCTCTTCCCGCACCGCACCGGCCGGATGGTCCTCGACGGGGTCGACACCCTCGTCGAACCGCTCGCCGAACAGGCCCTCGCCTCGGCGCGCGGCCGCCAGCGCGCCCTGGACCGCTTCCTCACCTGGTGCGCCCACCGTCCGGGCTGCGTCTACGGCACCAACACCCGCACCGCCAAGGAGCGGGTCGACGACCTCGTCGCGCGGCTCGACCGGAACCCGCTCATCGGGGACGACGGCTCCTGGTTCACCGGACAGGACGCGGTCGACGCCATCGCCACCGCCCTGTACGCGCCGACCGCCTGGCCCGCCCTCGCCGACGCCCTCGCCCTCGCCGAGCGGCGGCACGACCCCGTCGGGCTGATGCAGCTCGGCGGCCCCACCGGCCCGGTGCCCGACGCGGGCGACGGCCCCGCCACGGTCCCCGCCGACAACGCCGAGGCCGCCCTCACCGCCGTGAACTGCGCCGACGACCCGGACCGCGGCGAAGACCGGGCCGGCCCGGCGGCCGTCGAGCGGGAGATCCGGGACCTGGAGCCGGAGTTCCGCGCGGTGTCGGAGATCTTCGGGCCGGGCCAGCTGGGAACCGTACTGGCCTGCTACGGACGCCCCGCCGGCACCGACTTCATCCGCCGGATCGACCACCCGGGCGCCCCGCGCATGCTCCTCGTCGGCACCCGCGGCGACCCGGCGACCCCGTACGAGTGGACCGAGGAGACGGCCCGCCGGCTGGGCTCGGCCGTGATCGTGGACCACAAGGGCGACGGACACACCGGCTACGGGACCTCCGCCTGCGTACGCGGCCACGTGGACGCCTTCCTCACCGACGGCCGCCTCCCGCACGGAACACGCGCCTGCCCCGCCGGGGAGTGACCTCCCCCGGCGGGGCGGCCACCCGCGGCGCGGCGGCCGGCTCGCTCCCGCCCCGCGCCGCCCCTGTCCTCGGTGCCGTACGGCGCCGCCCGCAGCGCCGCCATCAGGCCGTCCATCGACTCCCCGCACGCCGGCACCCGAGGCCTAGCCCAGGGCCCGGCCCAGCCGGGCCAGGCCCTCGGCGATCTCCGCCGGGGTGTGCGTGGTGAACGACAGGCGCAGCGTGCGCGGGTCCGGGGTGCCGGTGAAGAAGGGCGCCCCGGGGACGTACGCCACGTCGTGGGCCACCGCCGACTTGAGCAGGGCGCCCGCGTCGTACCCCTCGGGGAGCCGCGCCCACACGAACATGCCGCCCTCGGGGCGGTTCCACTCCGAGCCCTCCGGGAGCGCCCCGCCCAGTCCCGCGAGGAGGGCGTCCCGGCGGGCCCGGTAGGCCTCGCGGACCCGGGCGACGTGGGCGTCGAGGTCGGCGGCGCCGAGGTAGTGGGCGGCGGCCAGTTGGTCCACCGTCGAGGTGTGCAGGTCGGCGGCCTGCTTCGCGACCACCGCCGCTCGCCGCAGCGCGCCGGGGGCGCGCAGCCAGCCCAGGCGCAGCCCCGGCGCCATCACCTTGGAGAAGCTGCCGAGCAGGGCGGTGCGGTCCTCGGCGCCCGGGTGGGCGGCGATCCAGGGCTGGTGGTCGCCCTCGTAGCGGAGGTCCCCGTACGGATCGTCCTCGACGAGCCACAGCCCGAGGCGGGCCGCGGTCCGGGCCACCTCGGCGCGGCGCCCGCCCGGCAGGGTGCGCCCGGTCGGGTTCTGGAAGGTGGGGACGGTGTAGAGGAGCTTCGGGCGTTCCCGGGCGGTGAGTTCGGCCAGGGCGTCGGGCAGCAGGCCCCGCTCGTCGCAGGGCACGGGTATCACCCGGGCTCCCGCGAGGCCGAAGCACTGGAGGGCCGCGAGGTAGGTGGGGTTCTCGACGAGGACGGTGTCGCCCGGCTCCAGGAGGGTGGCGGCGATCAGGGTGAGGGCCTGCTGGGAGCCGGTCGTGACCAGGACCTCGTCGGCGGTGGTGGGCAGGCCCCGGGCGCGGGCCCGCGCGGCGACGGCCTCGCGCAGTTCCGGGGCGCCCTCGGTGGTGGAGTACTGGAGGGCGCGGGCGGCGGAGGCCCCGGTGAGGGCGGCGTCGTAGGCGGCCCGCAGGCCGGCGGTGTCGAAGAGTTCGGGCGCGGGCAGGCCCCCGGCGAAGGAGATCACCCCGGGGCGTTCGGTGAGCGCGAGGATCTCCCGTACGGGCGAGCCTCCCACGGAGGCCGCGCGGGCGGCGAAGGGCGGGAGCGGGGCGTCGGCCGGGGCGGGGGAGTCGAGGGGCATGGGGGCTCCTTCGGGTGGCGGATGCCGCGCAGCCTAGCGGCGGAAGGTGTAGACGGCACCTACTGTCCACCGGCTGAACCGCGCCCGACCCCTCCACAACTGACGCATCATCAGTTAGACCGGTGTCATGACGACCAGAGACGATCGGGAACGGCCGGACCGGGAGCGGGAGCCCGCGGACACCCGGGCCGGGGACTACGCGGAGCTGGCGGCCGTGGGCCCGTACGGGGTCCGCCCCGGCCACGCCCTCATCACCATGGTGGAACCCCACCCGGGCCACGAGTACGCGTACAACCGCTGGTACGAGGACGACCACTACTACGCCGGCGCCATGGCCATGCCCTGGATGTACGCCGGCCGCCGCTGGGTCGCCACCCGCGACCTCCAGGAACTGCGCTACCCGGAGAAGTCGGCGGTCGCCCGGCCCGTCACCGCCGGCTGCTACCTCTCCACTTACTGGGTGACCGAGGGCCGCTACGACGAGCACATGAAATGGACCGTCGGCATCAACAAGCGCCTCAACCGGGACGGCCGGGTCCACCAGGCCCGCACCCACGTCTTCACGGCCTTCCAGGACCACGAGGCGACCGTCTACCGCGACGGGGCCGCCGGACCCCGGGACTTCCACGCCCTCGACCACCCGTACGCCGGGCTCGTGCTCCAGGTCGTCGACGCCGAGGACCCCGGTCGGCGGGCGGAGCTGCTGGAACGTTTGCGCTCCCGGGACCTGCCGCGACGGCTGAGCGGCTCGCAGGCGGCGATGGTGACCGTCTTCCGGCCGACGCCGCTGCCCGGCGACCGGATGACCTACGTGAAGCAGGTCGAAGGGGTCGACACCCGGCTCACCCTGCTGTGGTTCCTCGAAGCCGACCCGCGCACCTGCTGGGACCGCTTCCAGGGGCTGGACGCGGAGGTCGCGGAATCGGGGCTGGGGCGGGTGGAACTGGTCGCGCCGTTCATCCCGACGGTGCCGGGCACCGACCGCTACGTGGACCTGCTGCGCTGAGGTCCCCGACATGACCGGGCCCCCTCGGCCAGGACGGCGGGCCGGTCGAGGGGGCTTTGGTCGGCGTTGCCGGACCGGCCGTCGGATCCGGCGCCGGACCCGGTATCGGACCTGGCATCGGACAGGGCGCTTCGGTGTTCAGGCGACGCGCCCTTACCGGCCCGCGACGACGTCGGTGACGAAGGAGGTCCAGGAGGACGGCGCGAAGGTGAGGGACGGGCCGTCCTGCACCTTGGAGTCGCGCACCGCGATCGCTTCCACGGCGGGGGACTTGACCTCGACGCAGGCGCCGTTTCCGCCGGAGTAGGAGGACTTGGTCCAGTTTTCCGTGGCGCCCTGACGAATTGCCATGTTTCTCTCCGGTTCAGCGAGTAGTTCCGGTTGCGTGCCGGTCAATTCCCTGACCGACGTGATCGACGCTACCGGCACCTCCCGAGGCCTGAAGGAGGCATTCACTCGACCGGGTGGCATATTCCGGTCAGGCCTTTTCCGGCCGGGGGCCGACGGTGTACCGTACCGGCCCCTCGCCGCATCAGGCCCTCGGACCATCAGGTCATCAGGTTCACTTCCCCGTCTTCCCCGCGTAGTGGTCGATGATCTCGCCGATGAACTGCCTGGTCTGGTCCACATTGAGGGCCTGGGCACGCAGGTGCTCGTACATCACGCTGTATTTCTGAACGTCGTTGGCCTTCTCCAGGTACAAATCGCTCGTGACGCCCTCGATGTAGACGACCGTCGAGTCGGAGGCGTCCGGAAATTCCAGAATGGCGTACTGCCCGTTCACGCCGGGGTGCGCGCCCATCGAGAACGGCATCACCTGCACCGTGATGTACGGCTGCTGCGACTGCTCTATCAGGTACTCCAGCTGCCGGATCATCAACTGCGGATCGCCCACGTGCCGGCGCAGCGCCGCCTCGTCGATGACCGCCCACAGGCGCAGCGGCCCGACGTCGGGATTGTTGTTGTCCGTCTCCGAGAGCCGCTTCTGACGGTGCATGCGGACCTGGACGCGCTTGTCCACGTCGGCGGGCGCCGTCTCCGGCAGCGCCCCGCGGATGAGGGCCTGGGCGTACTCCGGGGTCTGGAGCAGACCGGGGACCATCTGCGGTTCGTAGGTGCGCAGGCTGGCCGCGTCGGTCTCCAGCCCGATGTAGACGCTGTACGGGATGTCCCCGAAGGCGTGCCACCAGCCCTGCTGGCGGGAGTCCTTGGCCATCTGCATGAGCGAGTCCACGAGCCGGGGGTCCTCGACCTCGTACACCTCGCACAGGTCGCGGACGTCACGCTGGCTGATGGACCGGCGGCCGTTCTCCAGCCGGCTGATCTTCGACTGGGAGACGAGGAGGCGTTCGGCGACCTGTTCGGCCGTCATGCCCTTGTCCTCGCGAAGCTTGCGCAATTCCATGCCCAGTCGGCGGCGTCGGACGGTGGGATTGACATTGGACGCCACGGATCGGCACCTCCGCCTTCTTCTGTCGCTGTCTCTCTGCGTGTCTGCTGTTCAGCAGACTGCCACCGAAGGGTGCGACGGCGCTGGGGAACGGCTGGGAAAAGCAGACACGCGGGGTGGCGGGACCGGCTCACCGGTCACGCCACCCCGCGTGCGGGCGGCTTCCGCGCCGGTCCTTGGGGGACCTCCGGTCGCGGCGATCTGTGCCCCGTTCGGCGGATCAAGGGGTGTCACGGGGCCTGTGCGTGCTGCCTGTACGGGTGTTGCGGGTCCGTCCCTAGTGCGCTGCCGCCCGTGCCATCGCACCCGTCCGGCGCGGCTGCAGCGGCACACCGCTGCTCGCCGTGGCCCGGGCGGCGGGCGGCTGGGCCGGAGCCCGGTCGCGGCGCGGCTGGGCGGCCACACCGTTCTGGACGTCCATCACGGCGTGTGCCACGAGACCGCCCATCGGGTCGTGCCGGATCAGGTCCCGCAGCCGGGACCGTGACGACCGCCCCTCGTTGCCGGGATACAGGTGCTTGCCGAGTCCGACCGCGTGGGCCAGTGCGGCGAGCGCCGCGGTCCGCGGGTCCGGGGGTACACCGGTGCGGATCGCACTGTCGAGCCGGGCACGGATCTCCCGGCTGATCGCCGTGTCGGTCGCCTGGTAGCGAGTCGTCGGCAACACCCCGCACATCTGTCCCGCGACGGCATGCACCATGCCGCAGCGCTCCAGGTGGGCGAGGTAAATCTGGCGGAGCCCCAGCCGGGGTCCGCCGATCCAGTGGACGGCCCGGACCGGGCTGCCGCGCCTGCGCAGCAGTTCCAGTGCGGAGTCCAAAGTCGGATCTCCTGTCGGCCGTGGCATCACCACGGCGATACGATCCCCATCAGGGGCTATCCGTCCTGCCAGAGCCAGCTCCACTAGCTGTGCCCCGGCCAGGCCGAGGTCGAGCGACTGCGGCTGCGCCGTGGTTCCCGTGGCCGGGTCCAAGGCGAGCAGCAAAAGCTCCTCTGGAATTGTTCTGCGGCTCCTGCCCATCCATGCCTCCCCGCGTGGATGAGTGACAGGGTGACGCCTCTCACATTCATCTGTCGAGAGCGCCTGGCCGCTTTGTAGGGGAACCTGCAGCTATGTCGTTCTCGTCTAGCACATGGGCGATGCCCCCTAGACGGGACACTGTTAGACGGTTCGGACAGCGACCGGACGGCGATCGAGGAGGAACGGTGGCGGGCGAGTCCCCCGACAAGTCGGTAGATGAAGGAACGTCGGGAACGGCGAAGTCCTCCTCCGCGGAACAGGACCCGAGGCTTTCGGTCTTCCAGCCGACGCCGCGGCGCGACGCGCTGAAGGAGGCCGTGGCCGCATGGGTCGCGACCGCCGAGCCGACGGGACCGGCGGACCGGACCGCCGCCGCGGACGCGGACGCCGGCACGGACGCCGGCACGGACGCCGGCACGGACGGTGACGGCGGCGGCGAGGGTGCGGACTCGGGCTCGGGCGCCGGGGCCGGCGCGCCCGGGGTGGTCCGCCAGGGCTCGGCGCCCTCGGAGACCTCCGACGGCCCGCAGAAGCCGTCCACGGACGTGCGGACCACCGCGTTCGGGGCCGTGGTGCCCGATTCCGGTTCGGCGCAGGACAAGAAGCCCGCCGACGGGCCCGGGAAGGGCGACGGCGAGCGCACGGCCGTCTTCCGTACCGTGAAGGCGGGTTCCACTTCGACCGAGGACAAGAAGCCCGCGCAGGACCCGCGCGGCGGAGAGCCGGAGAAGCCCGCCGACGGGCCCGGGAAGGGCGACGGGGAGCGCACGGCCGTCTTCCGTACGGTGAAGCCGGGTTCCTCCTCCGCGGAGGAGGAGAAGCCGTCGCGCGATCCGCGCGGTGCGGAGCCGAAGAAGCCGTCCGCGGACGTGCGGACCACGGCCTTCGGCGTCGGCGTGCCCGATTCCGGTTCGGCGCAGGACAAGAAGCCCGCCGACGCACCCGGGAAGGGCGACGGGGAGCGCACGGCCGTCTTCCGCACGGTGAAGCCGGGTTCCGCTCCGGCGGAGGACGAGAAGCCCGCGCAGGACCCGCGCGGGGCCGGGAAGGCCGACGGGCCGGCCGACGGCAAGAGTGAGCGCACGGCCGTCTTCCGGGCCGTGAAGCCGGGCTCCACTCCGGCGGACGAGCCGAAGAAGCCGTCCGCGGACGTGCGCACGACAGCCTTCGGCGTCGTCGTGCCTGGTTCCGGCTCCGGTTCCGGCTCCGGTTCCGTGGAGGGCGAGAAGCCCGCGCAGGACCCGCGCGGGGCCAAGCCGGCCGACGCGGAGAAGGCCGACAAGGCCGACGCGGCGACCCCGGCGGACAAGGCCGGGAAGCCCGCCGCTGCCGACAGTGAGCGCACCGCCGTCTTCCGCACGGTGAAGCCGGGCTCCGGTTCTGGTTCCGGCTCCGGTTCCGTGGAGGGCGAGAAGCCCGCGCAGGACCCGCGCGGGGCCAAGTCGGCCGACGCCGAGAAGGCGGGCGGGGCGGGCAGGGCGGTCGACGGCGACAGCGAGCGCACGGCCGTCTTCCGGGCCGTGAAGCCGGGCTCCGCCCCGGCCGGGGAGAAGAAGCCGGCGGACGCCGCGAAGGGCGGGGCGCGGTCCAGTACCTTCGTGCCGCTGCGCGGAGACGACCAGCCGGCCCCTCCGAAGCCCGAGACGCCGAAGCCCGCGACGCCCGCGCCCGCGTCGCCGAAGCCCGCACCCGCCGCCCCCAAGCCGTTCGCGACGCCCCCGGCCCCGCCGGCGGCGGCCGGCCGGCTGGACTCCAGCGAGCGCACCACCCAGCAGCCGCTGCCCCCGAGGCCGCCGCTCGACATGCTGGCGGACCTCACCAACAACCCGCCCCCGCCGCCGAGCCCCATGCGTACCGCTGTCCGGCGGTTCAAGATCTACGCGCCGATCGTGCTGCTCCTGGCCGTCCTGCTCGCCGTCGTGCAGATGGTGCGCCCGCTGCCCGCGCCGAAGCTGGCGATGACCGCGAAGGCCTCGTACAGCTTCCCGGGCGGGAAGCCCGATCTGCCCTGGCCCACCGAGGGGCAGGCCTCCATGGCCGCCGCCGGCCTCGGCACCATCGGCTCGTCCGGTGAGCAGAAGCCGGTGCCGATCGCCAGTGTCACCAAGTCGATGACGGCGTACATCATCCTGCGCGACCACCCCTTCAAGAAGGGTGAGAAGGGCGCGATGATCGACATCGACAAGACCGCCGAGACCGAGGGCCAGAAAGACAAGTCGGACAACGAGTCCACCCTCAACACGGTCAAGGAGGGCGAGAAGATCTCGGAGTACGACGCGATCGCCGCCCTCATGATCCCGTCGGCCAACAACATCGCGCGGCTCCTCGCGCGCTGGGACTCCGGTTCCCAGGAGGCGTTCGTCAAGAAGATGAACGACACCGCCAAGGAACTCGGCATGACGAACACCACCTACACCGACCCCTCGGGCCTGGACGCGACCACGGTCAGCACCGCCGAGGACCAGGTGAAGCTCGGTCTGAAGATCGTCGAGATCCCGGCGCTGGTGGACATCACCCGCATGCCCAGCTGGACCGACCAGACCGGCAAGGCGTGGTCCAACTGGAACCGACTGGTCCCGTACAACGACTCCCTCGGCATCAAGACCGGTACGACGACCAAGGCGGGCGGAAACCTCCTCTTCGCCGCGCAGAAGAAGGTCGGCGACACCAACCAGCTGATCGTCGGCGCCGTCCTCGGCCAGCACAAGCCGCCGATCATCGACAGCGTCATCGCCGCGAGCCGGACGCTGCTGATCCCCACGCAGAAGGCCATCGAGGGCGCGACCGTCGTGAAGAAGGGCGATGTCGTCGGCTACGTGGACGACGGCCTCGGCGGCCGTACGCCGGTCGTCGCCACCGCCGACGTCCAGGCCGTGGGCTGGTCCTCGCTGACCGTCGCCCTCAAGCTCGGTGACGGCGGCACCAGGATCCCGGAGACGGCCAAGGCCGGAACCCAGGTCGGGGTGCTGACCGTCGGCGAGGGGGCCAGCCAGGTGAAGGTGCCCGTGGCGCTCCAGCGGGAGCTGGTCGCGCCGGGCGCCGGCAGCAAGCTGACCCGTATCGGCTGATCCGATCGCAGGTGCGTCGGGGGGGGGGGCGCCGGGCCCCCCCCCCCCCCCCCCCCCCCCCCCCCCCCCCCCCCCGCGTCTAGGGTGCCGGGGCGGGACTCACGTGTCGTGTCGGGGAGAGAGCGTCGGTTGTGACCACCGCTGAGCAGCATGAGCAGGGACAGGAGCCGGCCGGGGCGTCCCCCGGACCGGGCGGCATAGGCGCCGGGCTGCTCGCACGGGCGCACCGGAATCCGGTGGCCGTGGCCGTCGCCGTGGCCGCCGTCCTGCACGTGGTGTGGTTCTTCAGCCTCGCCAACAGCGGCGGGGACCTGGCGGCGCAGGACGCGTGGGCGGAGTTCGTCGGCCGGCACCCCGACACCGCGTACAACCTCGCCTGGTACGGGGGCATGCACCCGGTCTCGTACAGCATCGTGTCCCCGTACGTCATGCACATGATCGGCGTCCGGACCACGATGATGATCGCCGGCACCTGTTCGGCGGGGCTCCTCGCGCTGATCCTGACCCGTTGCCGCGGCGCCGTCCGCCGCCCCCTGTGGCCGGCCCTGGCGGGGGTCTACGGGCTGCTGTGCAACGCCCTGTCGGGCCGGGTCACCTTCGGGCTCGGGGTGCTGTTCGCGCTCGGGGCCGTCGCCGCCGTCTTCTGCTGGCCCCGCACATGGGCCCGGCGGCGCTGGGCCAAAGCCGCCGTCGCCGCGCCGCTCGCCGGGCTGGCGACCGCGGCGAGCCCGGTCGCGGGGCTGTTCCTCGGGGTGATCGCGGCCGCGCTCTTCCTGAGCGGACGGCGGCCGGGCGCGTACGCCCTGGGGCTGCCCCCGGTGGCCGTCGTGGGGCTGTCGGCCTGGCTGTTCCCCTTCTCCGGTACGCAGCCGATGAAGCTGGGCTCGGCCTGGCTGCCCTTCCTCTTCGGCCTGGCCCTGGTCTTCCTGGTGCCCAAGGGGTGGAAAACGGTCCGGATCGCCTCGGCCGTCTACACCTTCGGGGTGTTCCTGACCTGGGCGATCGACTCCCAGGTCGGCTCGAACGTGACCCGGCTGGTCATGCTCTTCGGCGGGGCGGTGCTGGTCGCCGCCCTCCCCTACACCGCCCCCCGCTCGCGGCGCCGGTACGCGGTGCTGGCGGCCTTCGTGGGGCTGACCGCCTGGATCACCACCAACAGCGTCACCGACATCGTCCGCACCACCCCGGTGGCCGCCTGGAACCGGGAGCTGGCCCCGCTGATCGACCGGCTCGGCAAGGCGGGCGCCGACCGGGGCCGGGTCGAGGTGGTCCCCGCCAGCAGCCACCGCGAATCCTCGGCCTTCCCCGCGTACGTCAACCTCGCGCGCGGCTGGAACCGGCAGGCGGACCTGCAGCGCAACCCGCTCTTCTACGACGGCACCCTCACCGCCGACGGCTACCGGGCCTGGCTGGAGCGCTGGGCCGTGCACTACGTGGTGCTGCCCGCCGACAAACCCGACTCGGGAGGGGAGGCCGAGGCGAAGCTCGTGCGCGCGGGACTCCCGTACCTCCGCGAGGTGTGGGGCGACGAGAACTGGCGGCTGTTCCGGGTGGCCGACCCGACGGACCTGGTGTCCGGACCGGCCGACGTGGTGCGGGCGGGCGCCGATCAGCTGGTCATCGACGTCAAGGCCCCCGGCCGGATCCTCGTGCGGATCCCCCACTCGCCCTGGCTGGGCCTGGTGGACGCGCGGGGCAAGGCGGTCGAGCCCCCGCAGGAGACCCCCGCGTCCAAGGCCCGGGGCACCGCCGCGGCCGGGACGGGCGCGCCGCCCAAGGGGTACGCCAACACGTCCGGGTGCCTCTTCAAGGCGGCCCCCGACGCCGCCGGGGACACCTGGACGGAGCTGCTGGCGCCGGCGCCGGGGGAGTACCGGGTGGCGGCGAAGTACCAGCTCCCGCGGGGTACGCCCTGCCCGGAGGAGCTGATCCGGGCGACCGTGGGCACCCCGAAGCGGCCGGCCGCGCCACGGCCTTGATCCAGCATTCTTTACGCACGGTCCGGGTGCATTGGTCCGTATATCTGCATACGATCCCAGTAGTCCGATTGGGTGCTTCCCGAGGGAGTTGACGACGGGATGAGCAAAGAGCAGAAGCAGGACGTCCAGGCGGCGATCGCGAAGGCGACGGAGGGGCTCCACCTCCCACGCGCGCAGGGTCACGGCTTCGAGGGTCCGGTCCGGACCAAGGTGAAGGGCGGGGCCCACACCAAGGCGTCCCTGAAGCGGGCCGGCACTCCCCAGGGCGACCGGATCGGCGAGCGCAGCAGAGGCCTCAGCTGACCGGCGCGGCCTGACGCGCCCCCTGCCCCGGTCATGACTCACTCCGCCCTCCCGGCCCGGCCGGGAGGGCTTGCGTCCTTCTCCGGCCAGGGCCTTCGCTCCCCGCCGTCCGCCCGGTCCAGGCCCTCCTAGCCCTCCTGGCCCTCCTAGCCCTCCTGGCCCTCCTGGCCCTCCTGGCGGTCCTCTCCGTCCCCTACGCCCTCCCCGTCCTCCACGTCCTCCACGTCCTCCTCGTGCAGGTCCTCGGTCCGCCGCCGCAGGTTCTCGATGTCGGCGCTGAGGCTGACCAGGATCCGGTTCAGCTCTTCGAGGCCGGGCAGCGGGATCACCGGGGTGTGGGCACCCACCTCGGGCTCCAGCAGCTTGAGCCGCTCCAGCGCGTCGTGGGCGGCCGAGAGGCTCGTGCGCAGGACGCTGCGTTCGTCGGCGGCCCGCTGGCTCGCGGGCCGGCCGTCCACGCCCGCGGGCGCCAGGAAGACGGCTGCGGCGCCCGGCCCGCCGGCCCCGTCCGCGGGGCGTTCCGGCGAC
>NZ_JBGWAB010000018.1:0-91766 GCF_041862025.1 Streptomyces sp. AB3(2024) | reverse complement strand
CCGGGACTGCCGGCCCCGCCCGCCCGCGCCCGGCGAGGGCGGGACAGCGGGTACGGGCAGCCCGCGCCCGGCCGAGAGCGGGTCCGGACACCCCGGCCCGTGGCGGCGGACGACAGGCCCGTGCGGCCACCGGCCTCACCGGCCGCCCCTGGGGTCCGGGGCCCCGACGCGGCCCGGCAGGGCCGGGCCGGGTGTCGGCGCGGTGCGGTACGGCCGGGCCCCGGAAGGCCGGGGGTGCGCCCTCGCGGCGGCGGGGCCGGGTCAGCGCCGGGTGGCGCTGCTGACGCGGAGGAGGTCGATGTGCAGGCGTCGGGTCAGCCACCAGCGGCGCGGGCCGGAGCGGGGCGTCTGTACCGGTGTCACGGAAATCGACCTGCCCCCCGCTGTCCCCGGGGCTTACCCTGCCCCTGGCCGTCGCTGTCCCCCGCAGTCTCGTGGCACCGTGCGGGGCCGTCAAGAAGGCGGTCAGGGGCGGCCGTTGAACGCCCCCACGGAAGGATCCCCGCACTCCATGCCCACCGAACATCCCGCCGCCCCCCTGGACAACCCGGTGTGGGCGTCCCTGACCGGCCCCCACCGGGCCTTCGCCGAGACCGCCCCCGGCGGTCTGGCCGCCCGCTACGTGCCGGCCGCGAACCCGTTCGCCGCGCTGGGCGACCCCGCCGACCCCGCCGCCTGGGCCGACCTGGCCGCGCTGATCGGGCCCGGCGAGACGGTGTGGCTGACCGGCCTGCCGACCCCGCCGCCCGACTGGACCACGGTGCTGGTGATCCCCGGCGTCCAGCTGGACGGCCGGGCCGTGCGGGCCGAGGCCGCTCCGGAGGCCGTACGGCTCGGGCCGGACGACGTCGCCGAGATGACCGAGCTGGTCGAGCTGACGGAGCCGGGCCCGTTCCTGCCCCGCACCGTCGAGCTGGGCACGTACCTCGGGATCCGGCACGAGGGCCGGCTCGTCGCGATGGCCGGGGAACGCATGCACCCGCCGGGCTGGACGGAGATCAGCGCCGTCTGCACCCACCCCGACCACCGGGGCAGGGGCCTCGCGGGCCGACTGGTCCGCGCCGTCGCCGCGGAGATCCGCGGCCGTGGGGAAACGCCGTTCCTGCACGCGGCCGCCGAGAACACCAACGCCGTCCGGCTGTACGAGTCGATGGGGTTCACCCTGCGCCGCGAGCCGGTCTTCATCGGCCTGCGCACCCCCGAGGCCGACGGGATCCGGCCGTAACACGGCTTAACACGCGGTTCATTGAGTGCCGCCGAAGTCTCCCGTAGCGTCGGTGGAACGGGAGCACGGACGGAGGGAGGAAGGCCGTGGCGGTGAACACGTGGCAGATCAGCGGTCGTCCCGCCCTCCGTCCGGCTCCCGTGCTCGCCCCGCGCCGACTGGTGCGCCTGCACGCGCGCACCCACGTCGACCTCCAGCGGGTCTGCGCCTCCCTCTGTCGTCCCTGATCGCGTCCTCCGCCGCCGCGGCGCCCCGCCCGCGGCCGCCGCACGCCCGATCAGGAAGGCAGTTCCGCGTGCCCGCATCCGACCCCGCACCGCTCCACCTGGCCGTGGCCCTCGAAGGGGCCGGCTGGCATCCGGCCGCCTGGCGCGAACCCGGCGCCCGGCCGGGCGAGTTGACCACCGCCCGCTACTGGGCGGACCTGGTCGCCGAGGCCGAGGCCGGCCTGCTGGACTTCGTCACCTTCGAGGACGCGCTCGGCCTGCAGTCCACCGACCCGGCCGAGGCCGACGGCCGTACGGACCTGGTCCGCGGCCGGCTCGACGCGGTACTGGTCGCCGCCCGGGTCGCGCCGCTGACCCGGCACATCGGCCTGGTGCCGAGCGTGACCGCCACGCACACCGAGCCCTTCCACGTCTCGAAGGCCGTGGCCACCCTGGACCACGTCAGCCGCGGTCGGGCCGGACTGCGCGTACAGATCTCCGAACGCCCCGACGAGGCCCGCCACTTCGGCCGCCGCACCGCACCGGAGCCGGCCGCCGTCCTGCTGGCCGAGGCGGCCGACCACGTCGAGGTGACGCGGCGCCTGTGGGACAGCTGGGAGGACGACGCCGAGATCCGGGACGTGGCCACGGGCCGCTTCGTGGACCGGGAGCGGCTGCACCACATCGACTTCGAGGGACCCCACTTCAGCGTCCGCGGCCCCTCGATCACCCCCCGTCCCCCGCAGGGGCAGCCGCCGGTGAGCGCCCTGGCGGCCGACGCCTCGGCGTACCCGCTGCTCGCCCGGGCCGCCGACCTCGGGTACGTGACCGCCCGGGACGCCGGACAGGCCCGCGCCGCCGTGGCCGGGATCCGGGCCGCCCAGGAGGCGGCGGGCCGGGCCGGTCGGCCCCTGCACGTGTTCGGGGAACTGACCGTCTTCCTGGACGCGAGCCCCGGGGCGGCGACCCGGCGGCTCCAGCGGCTGGACTCCGTCCACGGGTCGGCGTGCACGAGCGACGCCCTGCTGTTCGCCGGGACTCCCGTTCAGCTCGCCGACCTGCTGCTGGACTGGCGGCGGGCCGGCCTGAGCGGCTTCCGGCTGCGGCCCGGGGTGCTGGCGCACGACCTGCCGGCGATCACCCGTGGCCTGGTGCCCGAGCTGCAGCGGCGGGGAGCCTTCCGGCGTTCCTACGGGGCCTCCTCGCTGCGCGGCCTGCTCGGACTCCCCCGCCCCGCGAACCGCTACGCCCGGCCCGCCGCCTGACCGCGCCGCCCCGGCCCCGGCCCCGCCGGGACGGGGCGACCACACGACGCACGGGCCACGACCCGGAGGCCGGCACCGCACAAGCCACCACCGCACAGGCCGCCACGCACGGGCCACGACCCGGAGGACACGTACCGCCATGGGCAAACCCCTCAAGCAGATCCATCTGGCCGCGCACTTCCCCGGGGTCAACAACACCACCGTGTGGAGCCACCCGGAGGCCGGCAGCCACATCGACTTCGACTCCTTCGTCCACTTCGCGCGGACCGCCGAACGCGCCCGCTTCGACTTCCTCTTCCTCGCCGAGGGACTGCGGCTGCGCGAACAGGGCGGCCTGATATACGACCTGGACGTGGTCGGCCGGCCCGACACCTTCACGGTGCTCTCCGCCCTCGCCGCCGTGACCGGGCACCTGGGCCTGACCGGCACCATCAACTCCACCTTCAACGAGCCCTACGAGGTGGCCCGCCAGTTCGCCACCCTCGACCACCTGTCGGGCGGCCGGGCCGCCTGGAACGTGGTGACGTCCTGGGACGCCTTCACCGGCGAGAACTTCCGGCGCGGCGGCTTCCTGCCGCGCGAGGAACGCTACGGGCGGGCACGGGAGTTCCTGGCCACCGCCCACGAACTGTTCGACTCCTGGGACGGGGGCGAGGTCCTCGCCGACCCGGCGTCCGGGGTCTTCCTGCGGGACGCGGGCGCGGGCGCCTTCGTCCACCGGGGCGGACAGTTCGACATCTCGGGGCGGTTCAACGTGCCGCGCAGCCCCCAGGGCCGTCCGGTGATCTTCCAGGCGGGCGATTCGGACGAGGGCCGGGAGTTCGCCGCGGCCGACGCCGACGCCATCTTCGGCCGGTACGCCACGCTGGAGGAGGGCCGGGCCTTCTACGCCGACGTCAAGGGCCGGCTCGCCCGGTACGGCCGCACCCCGGACCAGCTGAAGATCCTGCCCGCGGCCACCTTCGTCCTCGGTGACACCGACGCCGACGCCCGGGAACTGGCCCGCGAGGTACGCCTCGCGCAGGTCAGCGGGGCCACGGCGATCACGTACCTGGAGCACGTCTGGAACCGGGACCTGTCCGCGTACGACCCGGACGGCCCGCTCCCGGAGACCGACCCGGTCCCCGGGGAGAACACCGTCGCGCGGGGCCGGGCCAGCGTGCGCATGTTCCGCGACCCGCTGGCCACCGCCCGGCAGTGGCGGGAGCTGGCCGCCGCCCGGAAGCTGTCGATCCGGGAGCTGGTGATCGAGACGACCGGGCGGCAGACCTTCATCGGCTCGCCCGCCACCGTCGCCGGCGCGATCGACGACCTGGTCCAGCAGGACGCGGCCGACGGTTTCATCCTCGTCCCGCACCTGACGCCCGGCGGCCTGGACGGCTTCGCCGACACCGTCGTCCCGCTGCTCCAGGAACGGGGGGTCTTCCGGCGCGAGTACTCCGGCCCCACCCTGCGCGACCACCTGGGCCTGGCCGCACCGCGGATCCCGGCCCCCACCGGCCCCTGAGGAGGAACACCGTGTCCCGTACCCCCCTCGGGGTCCTCGACCTCGTCCCCGTCCCGTCCGGCTCCACCGCCGCCGAGGCGCTGCACCACACCGTCGCCCTCGCCCGGCAGGCCGAGCGGCTCGGCTACGCCCGCTACTGGTTCGCCGAGCACCACCTGAACCCGGGGGTCGCCGGGACCTCGCCCGCCGTGCTGCTGGCACTGACCGCCTCGGCCACCTCCACGATCCGGATCGGGTCGGGGGCCGTACAGCTGGGCCACCGCACCGCGCTGTCCACGGTGGAGGAGTTCGGGCTGATCGACGCCCTGCACCCGGGCCGTCTCGACCTGGGCCTGGGCCGCTCGGCCGGCCGGCCTCCGCGGCCCGCGCCGGACGCTGCCCCGCCCTTCGAGGGGTGGACGCCGGGCGGGCTGCGGATACCGCCCCGGTTCTCCTTCGCCCACCTCCTCGGGCACCCCCGCGTGGCCCTCCAGCAGCGGCTGCTGAACCTGCCGGGGGCCGTCCCGCAGGACTACGCCGAGCAGGTGGGCGACGTACTGGCCCTGCTGCGCGGCGAGTACCGCTCCCCGGAGGGGGTGGAGGCGCACGCCGTCCCCGGTGAGGGGGCCGACGTCCAGGTGTGGATCCTGGGCAGCAGCGGCGGGCAGAGCGCGGAGGCGGCCGGCGCGAACGGGCTGCGCTTCGCCGCGAACTACCACGTGAGCCCGGCGAGCGTGCTGGAGGCGGCGGAGGGCTACCGGGCCGCCTTCAAGCCGTCCGCCGCGCTGGACCGGCCGTACCTGACGGTGTCCGCGGACGTGGTGGTGGCCCCGGACGACGCCGGGGCCCGGGAGCTCGCCGCCGGGTACGCCCCGTGGGTGCGCAGCATCCGTACGGCCGAGGGCGCGATCCCCTTCCCCTCGCCGCGGGATGCGCGGGAGCTGGTGGCCGGGTGGTCGGCGGCCGATCACGCGCTGGTCGCCGACCGGGTGGAGACCCAGTTCGTGGGGTCGCCGGCGACCGTCGCGGACCACCTGGAGCGGCTGCGGGAGGCCACCGGCGCGGACGAGCTGCTGATCACGACCATCACGCACTCGCCCGCAGACCGGGTGCGCTCGTACCGGCTGCTGGCCGAGGAGTGGGCCCGGCGTCCTTGACCGGTGCCGGACCGAGGCGGTCCGCTCCGCCGGGTTTCGCACGGCTGCTCGCGGTCAGACGCGGGAGGAGCCACGGAACCTACGGAAGGGAACTGCCGTGAACGACGTCTCCCGTCTGCCCGGCGCCGCGCACCACCACTGGCAGTGGCAGGCACGGGCCGCCTGCCGGGGCCTGGGCCCCGGCCGGTTCTTCCACCCCGCCGGAGAGCGGGGCGATGAGCGCGAGGACCGGGACGAGGCCGCCAAGCGGGTGTGCCAGGGCTGCCCTGTGCGGGCGGCCTGCCTGGAGCACGCGCTGCGCACCCGTGAGCCCTTCGGGGTGTGGGGCGGGCTGACGGAGGAGGAGCGGCGGCGGCTGCTGTCCGGCGCCGCTCCCCGGCCCGTGTCGGTGTAGCACCGGGCCCGCTACGGGCGCGCCTCCTCCCAGGCGCGGGCGAACAGTTCGTGCGGGGGCAGCGGGGCCAGCAGCCGCTCCGTCATCGCGTACAGGCTCGTGCCCGCGGCCCAGGCCAGGTGGCCCTCCAGTTTGGCCTTCTCCAGCGGAAGGTGCGGGGCCTTGAGGTCCGCCCAGTCCCCGGGGAGGAACGCGGTGCGGCCCGCGCGGGCCCGCTTGCCGCTCTCCACCGCCCCGGCCGCGACCAGTTCGGCCTGGGCCGCCTTGTGCCGGGCCGCCGTCCAGCCGTTCCAGCGCCGTACCGCCCGGTCGGTGGGCCGGGCGAGCGCGAGCAGCTGGAGGTGGAGGGCGGCGGCGTCCGCGCCGACCCCGAGGGTCCGGGCGACCTCGGCCACCAGGTCGGGGGCGCTGAGCGAGGGGTCGGTCTCGTAGCCGCCCGGGGGCACGGGGGTGTCCGCGGCGCGGGCGGCGAGCCGGTCGAGTCCGTCCAGGAGCCGGGCGGTGCGCGGCAGGTCGTCGAGGACCCAGGCCGGTCCCCGGGCCCCGCACGTCGCGGCGGCCCGTTCCGCTCCGCCGGGGGCGGTGAAGGCGGCGGCCCGCAGGAAGGTCTCGCCCGAGGGGGCGCCGACCAGGAGGGTCCCGTCGTCGTGGACCGTGTCGGGTACGGCGCCCTCCGCCATCGGGCCCGTACCGGGCAGGACCCGCCCCCGGTACGGGGCGAAGGCCGGGTCGGTGGTCACCGCCCGCCCCAGACCGGGCAGCTTTCCGAGGGGGATCAGCGCTCCGGGGCCCGCGAGCTGCTCCCGCAGCCGCCGGTGCAGGAGCAGGGCCCCGCTGCGGGCGGGATCCCCGACGGGGCGTTCGGTCAGCGCCCAGGCGATCACGGTGGCGGCCGTCCGGTGGGCGGGTGCCGAGGAGGCCACCCAGCGTCCGGCCGTGCCGTCCGGTTCTGCGTACCGCAGTTCCAGGGCGCCTCGGCGGTCCCGGGTGAGGAGGAAGCCGTCCTCGCCGAAGGGGTCGCCCTGCGGGGCGCGTCCGGCGGGCAGGCTCCGGGCCCAGCTCTCGTGCAGGCCCAGCTCGGCCTCCAGGGCGGCGGCCAGTTCCTCGTCGGTGGGGTCCGCGCCCCCGCGTCGGGGGGGGCCGCGCCCCCGCGGACCCCGTTCCAGGCAGCGGCCATGCGCTCGGCCGCCGCGGTCATGCCGGTGGGCTCCCACAGGTCGGCGGGGTCCTGCGGGAGGCCCGCGGCGAGGACCGCCCGGCGTCCGGCCGCGCCCAGTGCCCGGCAGAGCTCGCCGTAGGTGGAGACCATGGCCTTGGTCGCCTTGTACGGGGCCCCGCCCAGCAGGCGCTGGTGCTCGTCGTGGCGGTCGCGGCCCGGGAACCCGGCGAGGACCAGGGCCGCGACGGGGCCGCGTACGCCGGTGAGCCGGGCGAAGGCCTCGCGGGCGGCGGGGGGCGCCGTCAGCGGTCCGCGCCCGGCGAGCAGTTCCAGCAGCCGGGGCAGGCGCGCGGTGTCGTCCGTGTCGACGGTGAGGGTCTCGCGGTCCTCGGCGCCGTCGGGCTCGGGGTCGGCGGCCCGCTGGAGGAACCATTCCCCGCCGCCGTCGGCGGCGATCGAGGCGAGGGGGTGTCCGGTGGAGCGGACGGCGGCCAGGGCCTCCGGGGCCGCGCGGCCGGTGCGCCAGGTGCTGCCCGGTTCGGCGAAGGGCTGCCCGCTCCAGGTCTCCAGCAGGGCGGCGAGGGCGGCCCGGTCCGCGTCGGGGGTGGTGGCGGCGCAGGCCCGCCAGGCGACGGCGCCGATCCGGCCCACGAGCGGCTGCCAGGGTGCGGGGTCGGCGGGCAGGGCCAGGAGCCGGGTCTCCTCGTCGATCTCCCCGCGCAGGTGGCGGCCGTCGGCGGCAACGGCGGTGAGCAGGGCGGGCTGCGGCTGGGGCTCCGGGCTGCCGTGGTAACGGCGCTGGTCGGGCAGCAGTCCGTACAGGGCGGGGGTGAGTTCGGTGTCGGGCACTTCGGTGCGCAGCGACACGGCCGGTTCGGCGCGCAGGAGGGTGACGCGGCGGGACAGGGCCCGGCGGCGGCGCAGGACGTCGGCGGCGTGGTGGGCGGCGCGGGCGACGCCTTCGGCGATCCGCGGTTCGAGCGCCCCGGGGAGCGCTGGGGCCGGGTCCTCGCGCAGGGCGGCGTCGAGGAGGTCCCGTACGAGGGGGTCGGCGACGGCGCGCAGGGCGCGTGAGGAGGTCTCGTCGCGGGGGGTCAGGAAGTGCCAGAACGCCGGCGGCGGTACGGGTCCGGCGCCGTCGCCGAAGCCGGGGGCGCGGCGGCGGTCGGAGCCGGGGAAGCCGTGGACCTGCCACAGGAGGGAGTTGTCCTCGGCGGAGTGGCAGCGGACGGTCTCCTCGCCCGCGAGGACCGCGTCCTCGCCGCCCGCGGGCATGCGCACGACCGCCCAGGGCCGGCGGGCCAGGCGGCGGCTGCGGTACGGGGCGCTGCGGCCGTCGGTGCCCTGGAGGAGGAACTCGCGGGGCGAGGGGCCGGCGTAGGGGGTGCGGTGGAGGACGCGGAATCCGACGAGGCGGCCGTCCTGTCCGAGTGGGGAGGCGGGGGCGCCGGGGGGCAGCACGGCGAGGGACTGCACGTCCCCGAAGAGCTGGGTGCCGGGCGGGGTTTCGGTGGCGGTGTGGAAGGCGGGCGGGGTGCGGTCGGTGCCGCGTTCCCCGGTGTCGGGGTCGACGCGGGTCCAGCTGCCCCAGGAGCTGAAGGTCCGGGTGCTCCAGAAGCGGGTGCCGTCGCTCATCTGGACGTCGTGGTGACCGATGCCCCCGTGCCCGCCGGGGCGCAGGACGGCGCGGCCGTCGTGGCGGCCGGTGCCGTCGGGGGTGGCGAACTGGTAGCCGAGGCCGTTCTGGACCATGCCGCCGTAGCGGCGCAGGCCGTGCGTCCGCTCGGGCTCGAAGACGTCTTCGGGGTGGCCGGTCCAGAAGGCGCGGTCGGGGACGTTGTTACCGGCGTCGCTCCAGGCGACGAGGAACTGTCCGCCGATGTGGTGCACGGTGAGCGAGGGCGCCGCGGCGGCCGGCTCGTCGGGGGTTGCGGCGGGCCGGGGTGCGGCCCCGGGGATCCGGAAGGTGCAGGCGTCGCGCCGGCCGGCGTGGTCGACGGCGAGGGCGCGGTCCGGGCCGTAGACGGTGAGGACGGGCCAGGTGCTGGTCACGCCGACGACCCGGTCGGGGCCGCCGAGCTCGGCGACGGCCTCCTCCAGGGCGGGCCAGCCGAATTCCTCGGGGAGCCCGGCGCGCAGGGCGCGGCCGAGGGGGCCGGTGAGGTCCAGGGCGGCCAGTGCTTCCTCGATGCCGTCCAGGGCGCGTGCGGTGGGGCGGTCGAGCAGGCCGTGGAGCTCGTCGACGGCCTCGTCGGCGGCGGCGAGTCCGCCGCCGCGCAGGGCGTCGAGGAGGGCTTCGACCCGGCCGTGCACCCCGGCGGTGATGCCCGCGTTGCGCGGGAGGCGGGTGATGGCGCTGCCCGCGGTGCGCAGGGCCTCGTGGACGGTGCCCTCCAGGCGGGGGCCGAAGACGGGGTCCGCGGCCAGGGCCTTGAGGTCACGCCGGGAGCGGCCGTCCCAGAACACCAGCTCGACGGCGGGGCCGGGGTCCTCGACGGCGATGCCCTCGGCGAGGCAGGCGTCGAGCAGGTCGGCGTCGAGCCCGGGGTAGCGGTAGCGGTCCTCGTGCAGGCGCAGCGGGGCGGCGGCGCGCAGCCGGGGGGCCCAACGGGTCAGCAGTTCGAAGAGTTCGGCGGGCATGGGCTGGCGCATGACGCCGCTGCCGGAGCGGCCGTGGCCGAAGCGGCGGGTGTAGCGGGCGAACCAGCCGTCGAGGCCGCCCTCGGGGACGATCCGGCCGGCCGCGGCGGCGTCGGCGGCCCCGCAGGCCAGGAGCAGCCGCAGCCAGGCACCGGCGTCGCCGCGGCTCTCGGGGAACAGGTCGAGGAGCGGGGCGGCGGTGTCGTCGGCCGGGGGGTGCGCGGTCAGCAGCGGGGTGGCGGCGTCGAGCAGCCGGTCCGGGACGTCCTTGCCGTGGGCGGCGCCGAGCAGGACGCCCAGCAGCCGGGCCTCCTCGGCGGTGTCGGCTCCGGCGGCGCGGACGGACAGCCGCAGGCGGCGGGCCAGGTCGGCGGGGGGTTCTCCGGGCGAGGCGGCCCAGGCCTCCAGGAAGCGTACGAACTCCTCGTGCGCGGCCCGGGGGTCCAGGGTGGCTGCGAGCCAGGTCTGGTGGGCACCGACCGCGGTGGCGGGGAGGGCTCCGGCGCGGGCGAAGAGCAGGGTGTTGGCCCGGTGCCAGTCGGGGTCTACGGGGAGCCGGTGGGTCTGCTCGGCCTTGCGGGCGAGGGCGTGGGCGCGGGCGGCGGAGCGCAGGTGCCAGGGGATCAGCCGGTGCCCGATGGCGTCCCAGAACCAGGGCAGGTGGGCGGGTTCCAGGGCCCTGACCCGCCGCTCCATGCCGTCCACGTACCGGCCGGGCTTCTCGTAGGCGGTGTGGAGGGTGGAGAGGGCTTCTTCGAAGAGCGCGGCGGCGTCCGCGGCACGGGCGGGATCGTGGGCCGCGGCCCAGTCCGGGTAGACGGTCGAGCGGTGCGGATCGGCCGGCGGCAGGATCTGGATCTTCATGGGCCGATCCTGGCACGCCCCTGTGACAGCCCCCCGGCCCCCCGATTCCGCTGCGGGAAAGGGCCCCTTCCCCGCCTCGCAGCCTCCCCCTTTTAAACGGAGGTAAAGCGGCGCAGCAGCGGGGAGAGGACCAGCACCGACTTGGTGCGTTCCACGAAGGGCTCGCCCGCGATGCGTTCCAGCACCCGCTCGAAGTGGCGCATGTCCGAGGCGAAGACCTGGACGAGGGCGTCCGCGTCGCCGGTGACGGTCGACGCGGACACCACCTCGGGGTACCGCTCCAACCCTCGCCGGATGTCGTCCGGCGAGGTGTTGTGGCGACAGTAGATCTCGATGAAGCCCTCGGTCTCCCAGCCCATCGCGGCCGGGTCCACGCGGACCGTGAAACCGGTGATGGCTCCCTCGGCGCGCAGCCGGTCGACGCGCCGTTTGACGGCGGGGGCGGAGAGGCCGACCTCGGAGCCGATGTCCGCGAAGGAGCGGCGGGCGTCCTCGGCCAAGGCGTGCACGATGCGTTCGTCGAGATCGTTCAGTCGCACTGCGGGTGGATCACTTTTCTGCTGTGGCCACTTCTTCCGTGGCCAGGCGGGAGCGGCGGATGCCGTAGGTGAAGTACACCACGAGGCCGACGGCCATCCAGCCACCGAAGACGAGCCAGGTGGGGGTATCGAGGCTGAACATCATGTAGGCGCAGGCGAGGAAGCCGAGGATCGGCGTGACCGGGAAGAGCGCCACCTTGAAGGTGCGCGGCATGTCCGGCTTGGTGCGGCGCAGGATGATGACCGCGACGTTGACCAGGCCGAAGGCGAAGAGGGTGCCGATGCTGGTGGCGTCGGCGAGCTTGCCCAGCGGGATGAAGGCCGCGAGGAGGCCGCAGAAGACGGAGACGATGACGACGTTGGCGCGGGGGGCGCCGGTCTTCTCGTCGACCTTCGCGAAGACCTTGGGGACGAGGCCGTCGCGGGACATCGCGAAGAGGATGCGGGTCTGGCCGTAGAGGACCGCGAAGACCACGGAGAAGATCGCGATCACGGCGCCGGCGGCGAGGATGACGCCCCAGAAGCTGTGGCCGGTGACGTCGGTCATGATCTGGGCGAGCGCGGCCTCGGTGCCCTCGAAGTCCTGCCACGGCATGGCGCCGACGGCGACGAAGGCGACGAGGACGTAGAGGACGGTGACGATGCCCAGCGAGAGCATGATCGCTCGCGGCAGGTCCTTCTTCGGGTTCTTGGCTTCCTCACCGGCGGTGGAGGCGGCGTCGAAGCCGATGTAGGAGAAGAAGAGCGTGGACGCCGCGGCGCTGATGCCGGTGACGCCGAGCGGGGCGAGCGGGGTGTAGTTGCCGGCCTTGATGCCCATGACGCCGATGCCGATGAAGAGCAGCAGCGTGACGATCTTCACGGCGACCATGATCGAGTTGACCGTGGCGCTCTCCTTGGCGCCGCGCATCAGGAAGACCATCGACAGCAGGACGACGACCAGTGCCGGCAGGTTGATGAACCCGCCCTCGCCCAGCGGTGCGGAGACCGCCCCGGGGATGGTGACCCCGATGGTCCCGTCGAGGAGTTCGTTGAGGTACTGGCCCCAGCCGACGGCCACGGCCGCGACGGAGACGGCGTACTCCAGGACGAGGCACCAGCCGCAGATCCAGGCTATGAGCTCGCCCATGGTGGCGTAGGCGTACGAGTACGAGGAGCCGGAGACCGGAACGGAGCCGGCCAGCTCGGCGTAGGAGAGGGCGGAGAACAGGGCGGTCAGGCCCGCG
The DNA here is from genome assembly GCF_041862025.1 of Streptomyces sp. AB3(2024). Taxonomy (NCBI): domain Bacteria; kingdom Bacillati; phylum Actinomycetota; class Actinomycetes; order Kitasatosporales; family Streptomycetaceae; genus Streptomyces; species Streptomyces sp. AB3(2024). The sequence goes on along the minus strand of NZ_JBGWAB010000018.1, from coordinate 79,605 downwards.
ATGACGAAGGAGATCGTGACGGCCGGGCCGGCCTTGGGGGCGGCGGTGCCGAGGACGACGAAGATGCCGGTGCCCAGGGTGGCGCCGATGCTGATCATCGTCAGCTGCCACATGGTGAGCGAGCGGCGCAGCGTGCCGCCCTCGCCCTGGCCGCCCTCGGCGACCAACCGCTCCACCGGCTTGCGGCGGAGCAGGGGGTGCGAAGGCTTGCGGGGCTCGGACGTGAGCGGTGGCGCCTGGCCGTGATCGAGCACGAAGGGACTCCTTTGACACTGCGGATGGGGACTGTCAGGCGTCGACCGCAGCGGTCCGGAGCAGTTCTCAGGCAGGGATGAACCCTGTCTGGGCATGGGGGGACCGCCGAGCAGGCGGTCCGCGCCACTCCACGTACAGCGAGTGAGCCTACGAGCTGAGTGATACCGCCCGTAATGCACCATCCTTGCACATTGGCGAACGATCATTGCGCGGATCTGTCCGGGATGGCCGTTTGTTGCGCACAGATGATCGATCACTGCGCAGCCCTCCCTCGACCCCCTTTCTTGACACAGCGTCAGACATGCCGCAGCGTGCCCCGTGGTTCCCCCCTGTCCGACGATCGGAGGCGAAGAGTGAAGCCGACGCAGACGGAGTCCGACGAGCGGTGGCTGGATCCCGGACCGTTCCTGCGCGGGGTCGCCTGGCTGCACGAGGGGCGCCCCGTGCGCGCCGACCCGGCCGACACGATGCGACTGCCCTGGGACACCGGCGAGCGCGCCACCCTTCCCATAGGGGTGCGGCTGGAGTTCACCGCCGGATCCGCGCACGCCGTGGAGATCCGCTACCGGGCCACCGTGCCGGGCCCCACCGACGCGCTGCGCGACCTCGCGCACGGCTTCGCCCTGTGGAACCGCCACGGCCGGATCACCGAGGTGTTCACCGAGCCCGCCGCGGAGTCCGTCGTACGCGTCCCGCTGCCCCGCGGCGGCGGCCCCTTCACCCTGCACCCGCCCGAGGCCCAGTCCCCCGCCGTACTGGGCCTGCGCGGGATCGGCGGCCCCCTCGCACCCGCCCCCCGGGGCCCGCGCTGGGTGGTGCACGGCGACTCCATCACCGAGGGCTGGTGGTCGACCCGGCCCGCCCACGGCTGGCCCGCCGTCGCGGGCCGGGCGCTGGGCTGGGACACGGTCAACCTCGGCTACGCGGGAGCGGCCCGCGGGGAACTCGCGACCGCCGAGCAGCTCGCCACCCTCCCCGCCGACGTCCTCACCCTCGCCTTCGGCACGAACTGCTGGTCCCGGGTGCCCTTCACCGCCCCCCTCCTCTACGAGACCACCCGCACGTTCCTCGACCTGATCCGCCAGGGCCACCCCCGCACCCCCCTGCTGCTGCTCTCCCCGGTGCTGCGCCCCGACGCCGAACGCACCCCCAACCGCCTCGGCGCGACCCTGGGCGCCCTGCGGGACGCCATGGAGCGGGCCACCCGCGACCGGATCGCCGCCGGGGACGGCCGCCTCGTCCTGCTGCCGGGCCGTGACCTGCTGGGACCCGAGCACCTCGCGGACGGACTGCACCCCGACGACGAGGGACACCGGATCCTCGGCCTCGCTGTGGTCACGGCCGCGCGGCGGGCCGGGTTCGACGGCGTGTGAGTGAAACAGGTCATAGCGGTCCCGCTGAACAGAACGCTCCCGCCGCCCCGTGTCCTGCACAAGTTGCCGATCCTCCGGCGACGGACTCGGCAGACACCACACGTGGGAGAGAACGACATGGGCATCAAGCGCGGAACTTCCCTGGCCGCGGTCGCGGTCGTCGTCACCCTCGCGGCGACGGCCTGCGGCGGTTACGGCAAGGCGGCCGACGCGACCAAGCCGGCCGGTGCCGTCGCCGACGCCCAGGCGCCCGCCGCCGACCCCTACGGCAACGACAAGCCCGCCCAGGACGCCGCGGCCACCCAGGCCAAGGCCGGCGGGCAGCTGGCGATCGCCTCCACCGACCAGCTGGGCTCGGTCCTCACCGACAGCGCGGGCTTCACCCTCTACCGCTTCGACAAGGACACCGCCAAGCCGCCCGCCTCCAACTGCGACGGCGACTGCGCCAAGGCCTGGCCGGCAGTCCCGGCGGGCGACGCGACCGCCGCGGCGGGCATGGACCCGGCGATGCTGGGCGAGGTGGTCCGCAAGGACGGCAGCAAGCAGCTGACGGTGGCCGGCTGGCCCGCGTACCGCTTCGCCAAGGACACCAAGGCGGGCGACCTGAACGGGCAGGGCGTCGGCGGCACCTGGTTCGCCCTGGCCCCTGACGGCAAGAAGGCCGCGAAGCCCGCCGCGGGCGCCGGGGCCGGAGCGGGGACGGGAGCCGGCCAGGCCGCGGGCGCCCTGACCGTGGCCAAGGACCCCAAGCTCGGCGAGCACATCGTCGACGGCAACGGCATGACCGTCTACCGCTTCAAGCCGGACACCGCCTGGCCGATGGTCTCCAAGTGCGAGGGCGACTGCGTCGCCAAGTGGCCGGTCGTCCCGCCGGTCGACAAGGCCAACGCCAAGGGCATCGTCGAGAAGAACTACCTGGTCCTCGACCGGCCCGACGGCAAGAAGCAGCAGACCGTGAACTGCTGGCCCGTCTACACCTTCACCGGTGACAAGAAGGCCGGCGACACCAACGGCCAGGGCGTGGGCGGCACCTGGTACGCCGTCGCCCCCGACGGCAAGCTCATCACCGTCCAGTAGCCCCACCCTCACCACCTCCCTCGCCCCCCACTCCCGATCCGCGCGGTCCCCGCCCCCCTCCCCCCGGGCGGGGGCCGCGCGCCGTTTCCCGGGACGGCCCCGTTGCCTAGAGTGAACTCCATGCTGCGCGTACTGGCCGTCGACGACGAGAAGCCGCTCCTGGAGGAACTCCTCTACCTGCTGCGCTCCGACCCCCGGGTCCGCAGCGCGGAGGGCGCCTGCGACGCCACCGGAGCGCTGCGCCGGATCACGCGGGCGCTGGAGAGCGGACCGGACGGACCCGACGCCATCGACGTGGTGTTCCTGGACATCCAGATGGCCGGGCTGACCGGACTGGACATCGCCCGGCTGCTGACCGGGTTCGCCCGTCCCCCGCTGATCGTCTTCGTCACCGCCCACGAGGGCTTCGCCGTCCAGGCCTTCGACCTCAAGGCCGTGGACTACGTCCTCAAGCCGGTCCGTCCCGAGCGGCTGGCGGAGGCCGTCCGGCGGGCCCGCGCCCTCCTGGGCCGGCCGGACGGGGTGCCGGCGGAACCGGAGGCGGCCGGAGCCGGGACCGGGGCCGGGACCGGGGCCGTCGAGCGCGTCCCGGAGCAGATCGCGGTCGAACTGGGCGGCGTCACGCGGTTCGTGGCGATCGCGGACATCGCGTACGTGGAGGCCCAGGGCGACTACGCCCGGCTGCACACCGACGAGGGCAGCCACCTGGTGCGGATCCCGCTGTCCACCCTGGAGGAGCGCTGGGCGGCCCGCGGGTTCGTCCGGATCCACCGGCGCCATCTGGTGGCGCTGGGCCGGATCGACGAACTGCGCATGGACGCGGGGACCACGAGCGTGCGCGTGGGCTCGGCGGAACTGCAGGTCAGCCGCCGCCACGCGCGCGAACTGCGGGACCTCCTCATGCGCCAGGCGACGGGCTAGCGTCTCCGGCCGCACCTCGCATCCGGATGCGGTGCGGGCCGGATGCACCCATGCTGGAGAGGGGCGTCGGACGAGCCGTTAACGGCCGGAGGCGACCTCACCCCCGACCGGCGCGCCATCCCGCCCACGGGTGCTTCCTCCCTGTCGGCGTCCGCGAGACACCCGATCCGCGGTCCGGGTGTCCGGTTCCTCACCTCCGTCGCCCTCCATGGTGCGCACGGCGGCCGGGGCCGTACCGCCGTTGCGCGGAAGCGAAGTCCGCGTCGGCACCGACGGCACCCCGCGCGCCGTCCACCGCGACGGGCACGACGACCGGAGGAGGCATCGTGAGGACCGACAGCGGCCGCTCGCCGGGGCGCCTGTCCGCCGTGGCCCAGGTGCTGGGGCCGGGCGGCGACGTGGCCGGAGCGGGCTTCCTGCTCGCCGAGGACCTCCTGGTCACCTGTGCCCATGTCCTGCGCGGGGCCGAGTCGGGGCCGGGTGAGCAGGTGTGGCTGGCCTTCCCCCACCTGGAAGGGGGACCCCGGATCGAAGGGCACGTCCTGGAGGGGCCGTGGCGTGCCCCCGAGGACGAGGACGTGGCCATCGTGCGCCTGAGCCGCACCTCGCCGGGCATGGAGGGGTTGCCGATGGGCACCGCGGCGGGCTGCCGGGGCCACCCGGTGCGCTCGTTCGGGTTCCCCGCCCAGGCCCCGCCCGGCGGGCACTTCGGCTTCGGGGTGGCCGGCGATCTGCTGCCGGCGGCCGCGGGCACGGGTGTGCACCTGCAGTTGACCTCCGCCAACGACCTGACCACCGGCTTCAGCGGCGGTCCCGTCGTCGACGAGGTGACGGGCCTGGTGATCGGCATGCTCACCGAGATCGTCGCACCGGACCGGCACGAGAGGGGGCTGGGCATCGCCTACGTGACGCCGACCCAGGTGCTGCGGCAGGTGTGGCCCGCGCTGGTCGAGCGGGACGTGTGCCCGTACCGGGGGCTGGAGCCGTTCACCGCCGAGCAGGCCCAGTGGTTCGAGGGCCGCGAGGAGGCCGTGCGGCAGGTACTGGCGAACCTGGCCCGGCAGCAGCGGCTCACCCTGCTGCTCGGGCCTTCCGGTTCGGGCAAGTCGTCCCTGGTCGAGGCGGGTGTCCTGCCCGCGCTGGCCGCGGGTGAACTGCCGCAGAGCGACCGGTGGTTGCCCGTGGTCGCCCGGCCGAGGCAGGATCTGCTGGCCGAGCTGGAGCGCGCCGGACTGCCCGGGGTCACGACCGACGGAATCGCCGCGGCCGTCACCCGCAGGCTCGCGGCCGACCGCTTCCACCGGCGCGTCGTCCTGGTCGTCGACCAGTTCGAGGAGCTCCTCGTACAGTCGGCGAGCGGCCTTCAGCACGAGCGCCGCCTGGCGGCCACGAACGAGATCACCGCGGCCGTGAAGTCACGTGCCGAGCTCAGCATCATCCTGGTCATGCGGGACGACTTCTACCCCCAGCTGGCAGCCCTGGCCCGCATGTTCGAGGCGGCGGCGCCCGGACTGCTCAACGTGCCGAGCGCCCTGAGCCAGCAGGACCTGCACGACATCATCACCCTGCCGGCCGAACGCACGGGAGCGCGCTTCCAGCCCGGACTGCCCGAGCAGATCATCAGCGACGTCCTGGCCACCACCCCCGGGGGCACCGCGTCCCGCGAGGCCCCCGTGACCGTGCTGCCGCTGCTGGAGCTGACGCTCAGCCAGCTGTGGGAGCGGCGCCGGGACGGCTACCTCACGCATGAGGCGTACCGGCGCATCGGTGGCGTCACCGGCAGCCTGACCACGTGGTGCGACACGGCCATGGACCAGCTGGCCCCCGAGCACCGCCCCGTCGCACAGCGGATCCTGACCTCCCTGGTGCGGCCGGCCGATGTGGCCCACCACATCCCCGCCATCCGCGCTCAGGTCCCCCTGCACGAACTGCGCGACCTCGCGGCCGACCCCGGTGCCGGGACCGACGGCGACGGCGCGTTCGACGAGGTGCTGGCCTCCCTCACCCGCCACCGCATCATCACCACGCACACCCCCCTCGTTCCCGGGCACCCGGACGCCCCCGCGGGGCCGCCGGTCGCCGAGCTGATCCACGACGCCCTCATCCAGGACTGGGGCACCCTGCGCGAGTGGGTCGGCCAGGACCACCGCTTCCAGGAGTGGTTCGACCACACCCGCGACCGGCGGGCCCGCTGGGCCGCCGGCAACGACCCCGGGGACCTGCTCGCGGGGACGGCCCTCGCGGAGGGCCTGGACTGGTCGAGGCAGCGGCGCCTGCCGAGTGACGTCGCGTCCTTCCTGACCGCGAGCCAGGAGCGCCAGCAGGCCGTCATCCGGCGCAGCAGACGCCTCAACATGATCCTGGCCGGCCTGCTCGCCCTCGCACTGCTCGCGGGGGGAGGTGCCCTCTGGCAGTGGCGGACGGCCGTCACCCAACGCCAGGAAGCCCTGTCCCGGCAGCTCGCCGCCGAGTCCAACACGCTCATGGGCGCGAACCCCGACCTCGCCGCACTGCTGGCCGTGCGGGCGTACCGCACCCACCACACCCCCGAAGCCGTCGAAAGCCTGGCGTACAGCGCGTCCGACCCGCTGCGGCAGCGCCTGCCCGGCCATACGGACGAGGTCTGGTCGGTGGCGTTCAGCCCCGACGGGCGCACCCTCGCCAGCTGCGGTGCCGACGGGACGGTACGGCTGTGGGACATGGCCACCGGCACCACCCGCGCCAAGCTCACCGGTCATGCGAAGGGAGTGGAAACGGTGGCGTTCAGCCCTGACGGGCGCACCCTCGCCAGCAGCAGCGACGACCACACGGTACGGCTGTGGGACGCGGCCACCGGAAAGCACCGCCGCACGCTCACCGGCCACACCGGCGCCGTGTACACGGTGGCGTTCAGCCCCGACGGACGGACCCTCGCCAGCAGCAGCGACGACGGGACGGTACGGCTGTGGGACGCGGCCACCGGAAAGCACCGCCGCACGCTCACCGGCCACACCGGCGCCGTGAGCACGGTGGCGTTCAGCCCCGACGGGCGCACCCTCGCCATCGGCAGCGACGACACGACCATCCGGCTGTGGGACACGGCCACCGGAAAGCACCGCCGCACGCTCACCGGCCACACCGACCGGTTGTACATGGTGGCGTTCAGCCCCGACGGACGGACCCTCGCCTCCGCCAGCTCCGACGAGTCCGTCCGGCTGTGGGACACGGCCACCGGGAAGACGCGCCGCACGCTCACCGGCCAGACCGACGAGGTCACGTCGGTGGCGTTCAGCCCCGACGGACACACGCTCGCCTCCGGCAGCATCGACCACACCGTGTGGCTGTGGGACACGGCCACCGGCACGGCCCGCGGGACGCTGACCGGGCACGACGGAGGGGTGTCCATGGTGGCGTTCAGCCCCGACGGGCGCACCCTCGCCACCGGCAGCTACGACCACACCGTGCGCTTGTGGGACATGGCCACCGGTACGAACCGACCCCCGCTGACCGGCCACAAGAGCTGGGTGAACTCGGTGGCGTTCAGCCCCGACGGGCGGGCCCTCGCCACCGGCAGCGCGGACAGGACCGTCCGGCTGTGGAACGCGGCCACCGGCGCGCTCCTCCACACGCTCACCGGCCACACGGGCTGGGTCCAACCGGTGGCCTACAGCCCGGACGGGCGCACCCTCGCCACCGGCGGCGAGGACAGGACCGTCCGGCTGTGGGACGCGGCCACCGGAAGGCTCCTCCACACGCTGACCGGCCACAAGGGCTGGGTCGAAGCGTTGGCGTTCAGCCCCGACGGACGGATCCTGGCCACCGGCGGCGAGGACAAGACGGTGCGGATCTGGGACGCGGTCACGGGCAGGGCCGAAACCGCGACCACCGGATTCCCGGGCGAAGTGTGGTCGGTGGCGTTCAGCCCCGACGGACACACCCTCGCCATAGCGGGCGACAACAACTCCGTGCGGCTGTGGGACACGGCCACCGGCATCACCCGCACCACGCTGACCGGCCACACCGCACCGGTGGAGGCGGTGGCGTTCAGCCCCGACGGACACACCCTCGCCACCGGCAGCGACGACCACACCGTGCGGTTGTGGAACGTGGCGACCGGCAAGCCCCGCAACACGTTGTACGGCCACGCCTACCGGATCAATTCGGTGGCGTTCAGTCCGGACGGGCGCATGCTCGCCACCGGCAGCGACGACTGGACCGTCTGGCTGTGGGACGCGGCCACCGGGAAGGCGCGCGAAAAGTTCACCGGCCACCACGGCCCGGTGCGGGCGGTCGCGTTCAGCCCCGACGGGCACACCCTCGCCACCGGCAGCACCGACGCGACGGTGCGGTTGTGGAACGTCCTCTTCCAGCCTTCGGCGGCGATCAGGAAGATCTGCCACGCCGTCGACCGTGACCTCACCGCGCAGGAACGGGACTCCTACCTTCCCGACCACGCGGGCGGCGCGGTGTGCCCCTCCCGCTGAGGCCGGAGCCCGACCGCCCGGCGTACCGACGTGCCGTTCGTCGCGCCACGGTGGGCGTACGGCGATCCGCCGGGCCCGTCGGTCGCAGCGCCGGCCGATCCGCCCGCCCGTGGCGCGGGCCGCGCGTATCGTGGATCTTCCGGCCCGGGAGGAGCGATATGTCCGAGATCCAGGCGCTGTTGGACGCGCTGACCGGACTGCCCCGGACCCGTGCCGCCGGGCCCGCCGAGGCCGAGGCGCTGCTCGCCCGGCTGCGCAGCGCGGCCGCCCGCTGGGCGGAGGTCCTGTACGAGGCGCAGGAGGGCACCCGCGGGCAGTTGCCGCCCCGGGTGGAGGCGGCCCTGACCCTTGCCTTCCGGCGCGCGGAGGAGTCGTACGTGGAGCTGGAGATCGCCCTGCGCGACTGCGCGCGGCACCACGATCCGGCGCTCTGACCAGCGCGCCGCGGACTCGCCGGAACCCCGGCGCGGGTGCCCGGTTCGCGCCTGTCGCCGGGGACGGGGGGCTGCGTAGACTCCGGGGACTTCCCTCCCCTCCCCCGTCGAAGGACCTCCGGTGAACCAGACGTACGCGCTGACCGCGGTCACCGTCGTCGTCCTGGTCACCGTTCTCGTCGGGGCGCTCGGCCTGCGGATATCGCGGACCACCTCCGACTTCTACGTCGCCTCCCGCACCGTGGGCCCCCGCCTCAACGCGGCCGCCATCAGCGGGGAGTACCTCTCCGCCGCCTCCTTCCTGGGGGTGGCCGGGCTGGTGCTGCTCCAGGGGCCGGAGATGCTCTGGTACCCCGTCGGCTACACCGCCGGCTACCTGGTGCTGCTGGTGCTGGTCGCGGCCCCGCTGCGGCGCTCGGGCGCGTACACGCTGCCCGACTTCGCCGAGGCCCGGCTCCAGTCGCGGGCTGTGCGGCGGATCGCGGTGCTGTTCGTGCTGGGCGTGGGCTGGCTCTACCTGCTGCCGCAGTTGCAGGGGGCCGGGCTGACGCTGGCGGTGCTGACGGGGGCCCCGCACTGGGTGGGCGGGGTGGTCGTGGCCTTCGTGGTCACGGCGGCCGTCGCCGCGGGCGGCATGCGCAGCATCACCTTCGTGCAGGCGTTCCAGTACTGGCTCAAACTCACCGCACTGCTGGTGCCGGCCTTCTTCCTGATCGCCGCCTGGGCCGGGGACGGCGCTCCGCGCGCCTCCTTCGACGCCCCGGCCGTCTTCCGCGAGCACACCGCCGTGACCCTGGGCGAGGACGTACGGCTCTCGGTGGACGCGCCGCTCACGGTGACGGTGACGGGCCGGGTGGACGGCGCCGACCACGCCGGTGTCCCGCTCACCCTGGAGAGCGGCCGGCACTCCGTCGCGGCCCGCACCCGCCTGGAGTTCGCCCCCGGCAGCGTGGTCCCGGACTCCCCCACCGGCCCCGGCCCGGACGCTCCCGGCTGGTCGAAGGCGCTGTCCGGCGGGGAGCACCGGCTGTACGCCACCTACGGGCTGATCCTGGCCACCTTCCTCGGCACCATGGGCCTGCCGCACGTGGCGGTGCGCTTCTACACCAGCCCCCACGGGCGGGCCGCCCGCCGCACCACGCTCGTCGTGCTGGGCCTGCTCGGGGTGTTCTACCTGCTGCCCCAGGTGTACGGGGCGCTGGGCCGGATCTACGCACCGGAGCTGGCGCTGACCGGGGACGCGGACGCCGCGGTGCTGGTGCTCCCGGAACGGATGCTGGGCGGGCTGCTCGGGGACCTGCTGGGGGCGCTGCTGGCCGGGGGCGCGTTCGCCGCGTTCCTGTCGACGGCCTCGGGGCTGACCATGGCGGTGGCGGGGGTGCTGCACCAGGACGTGCTGCCCCGGCGCGGGGTGGGGACGTTCCGGCTCGCCGTGGCGGTGGCGATGGCGGTGCCGCTCACGGGCGGGATCGTGGCCACCGACGTGCCGGTCGCCGACGCCGTAGGGCTGGCCTTCGCGGTCTCGGCGTCCTCCTTCTGTCCGCTGCTGGTCCTCGGCATCTGGTGGCGCGGGCTGACCCCGCCCGGGGCCGTGGCCGGGCTGCTCACCGGGGGCGGTGCGGCGCTGGGCGCGGTGGTGGCCACCCGGTCCGGGCTGGTCCCGGCGGGCTGGGCGCACGCGCTGCTGGCCTGGCCCGCGGTGTGGTCGGTGCCGCTGGGCTTCCTGACGATGGTGACGGTGTCGCTGGCGACCCGGTCCCGGATCCCGGCGGGGGCGGCGGCCGCGCTGGCCCGGCTGCACCTGCCCGAGGACCTGGCCGGCGAGCGGGCCGCGGGGGGCGCCCGGTGACCGGGGCGGCGCTCGTGGTGACGGCCCTGACGGCCGCGGCCCTGCTGCTGGGGCTGGGCTGGGCCGCGGGCCGGTGGCACGCCGGGCGCGGGGAGCGGGCCGCCGGGCCGGACCTGGGCACCCCGGTGGAGCGGGCCACCTTCCACACGCTGCACACCGCTTCGCTGGCCGCTCCCCCGCTGCGGGCTGGGCTCACCGAGGACGCCGCCCGCAAGGCCGCCCGGCGGCTGCGCTCGCTGCTGGGCACCGAGGCGCTGTGCCTGACGGACCGCGAGGCCGTGCTGGCCTGGGACGGGCCGGGCGCCGACCACCACCAGCGGCGGGCGATGGCGCGGGTGGCGGTGATGCTGGAGTCGGGGCGCAGCCAGAGCGTGCGCACCGAGTGCCAGCGGCCCGGTTGCCCTTTGAAGTGGGCGGTGTTCGCCCCGCTGACGGGCGAGGACGGGCTGCTGGGGGCGCTGGTCGCCTACGGGTCGCGGGAGTCGGCGGTACTGGTGCGGGCCGCGACGGAGGTGGCGCGCTGGGTTTCCGTACAGCTGGAGCTGTCGGAGCTGGACCGGGCGCGGACGCGGCTGATGGAGGCGGAGATCAAGGCGTTGCGGGCGCAGATCTCCCCGCACTTCATCTTCAACTCGCTCGCCGCGATCGCCTCGTTCGTGCGGACCGATCCGGAGCGGGCGCGGGAACTGCTGCTGGAGTTCGCGGACTTCACCCGCTACTCCTTCCGCCGGCACGGCGAGTTCACCACCCTGGCCGAGGAGCTGCGTTCGATCGAGCGGTACCTGGCGCTGGCCGGGGCCCGGTTCGGGGACCGGCTGAAGGTGACCTTGCAGGTGGCGCCCGAGGTGCTGCCGGTGGCGCTGCCGTTCCTGTGTCTGCAGCCGCTGGTGGAGAACGCCGTCAAGCACGGGGTGGAGGACTCCGCCGGGGAGTGCCGGATCACCATCGCCGCCCGGGACGCCGGCGCGGAGGCGGTGCTGACCATCGAGGACAACGGGGTCGGGATGGATCCGGCGCTGCTGCGCCGGATCCTGGCCGGGGAGCGCCCGGGGGCCTCCTCGGGGATCGGGCTGACCAACGTCGACGAGCGGATGCGGCAGGTCTACGGGGACGCGCACGGGCTCGTCATCGAGACGGGCGTCGGCGCCGGCATGAAGATCACCGTCCGGATTCCCAAGTACCGTGCGGGCGTGCACACTTCGGGCCCGGGAGGCGACGGAAGGGCAGCCGAGGGGGCCGGGCCGCGGCCCCCTGCGGACGGCCCGGCCTGAGCGGAGGGCCGGCCGCCGTGCGGGTCGGGCGGTCACTTTCCCCGTCCGTTGCCGGAGGTGTCGCACAGTGCGCGGTCGACGAGGTCGCTGGCGGCCTTGTGCTGGCGAAGCGTTGCATCGGGGTCGTTGAAGCTGGTGGACATGGAGACGGTGACGGTGCGGCCGCCATCGTCGGTGGCGCCGTTCAGGGTGATGTAGCCGGCTTCGCCCCCTTCGTGGCTCCAGTAGCTGCCGCCGCAGGTCAGGGGACGGTTGACCAAGCCGAGGCCGTAGCGTCCGCCGGGCCAGAACGCCTCGACCCGCTTGTCGACCGGGACGGTGTCCCGCATCTCGGCGATGCGCGCCCCTGACAGCAGCCTGCCGCCCAGCAGTCCCTGGAAGAAGCGGTTGACGTCCGCCGTGGTGGAGACGTAGCCGCCGAGGTCGGGGACGATCTGTTCGGTGACATCGGTCCGTTCGCCGGAGGCGAAGACCTGGTAGCCGTCGGCGTGCGGGGGACGGAGGGTGGGCGTGGCGCCCGGCAGGTAGGTGTGGTCCATGCCGAGCGGTTTCAGGATCCGGCTCCCCACCTCCTCCTGCCACGGGCGGCCGGCGCCCTTTTCGACGATCATGCCGAGGACGACGTAGCCGGTGTTGGAGTAGCTCCAGCCGGTGCCGGGCCGGAAGTCCGGGTGGTGCTCCATCGCCCGGGCGACGATCTGTTCGGGGGTGTAGGTGTCGTAGCGGTGCCGGTAGTACTCCTGCGGGGTGTCGAAGCCGGGAAGGTCGTCGTGGAGGCCGCTGGTGTTCTGCAGGAGTTGGCGCACGGTGATCTGCCGTCCGTCGTTGCCGTTGCCGTCGATCACACCGGGCAGCCGGCGGTCCACCGTGTCCTCCAGTGACAGCTTGCCCTCGTCGGCCAACTGCAGGACCACGGTGGCCATGAGCGCCTTGCCGGTGCTGGCCATCCGGAAGTAGCCGTCGCGGGGCACCGGGCGGTTCGTGCCCGCCACGGCGACGCCGGCGGTGGCGGCCAGGTCCCGGCCGGAGGCCGTGGTCACCCGCGCCTGGACGCCTGTGATCCCCAGCGCGTGGAGGACATCGGTGTCCCGGCGCAGGTCCTCTTGCCGGTAGCCGGGTGCGGACGGCGCGGCCGCGCCGTCCGAGGGCTGGACGGCCACGGCCACACCCGCCGCGGCGAGTGCGGCCGCCGCGACGGCGGGCCACCCTCGGCCGGTCCGGCGCCGACGCTGCTGGGACGGGCGGTGCTGCGGCGCGGAGGCCGGGGTCGTGGATCTCATGAACCCCACGCTAGGTAACCGCCGAGTCGCGTGTCGCTACCCCGGGCGGCCGGTCGGAACCTACAGGTGGCTGTAGTGCCGCAGGGGCGCCCGGCCCGTACAGTGGCGCGTCCTGGGGCCGCTCCCGGTCCCGTACGACAGACGAAGGCGAACCAGTGCACGCCGTGATCGGCAAGGCCCGCGCACGGTCGGTCCGGACCGGGCGCAGCGGACGCTACCTGCTCGGCACCCTGATGACCGCGGCGGTGACGCTCGTGGCGGCGCCGCTGCTGTGCGTACCGTCGTTGGCAGCCCCCTGGGCGGATCGCCACCGCAGGCGCGCCGGGGCGCTGCTGGGCCGAGCGGTGGAGCCGCGCCCGCGTGCTTTCCGCCGTGACCTCGCGTGGCTCGTGACCCAGGTGGCCACCGGCCTGCCCGCGGGCGCACTCGCCCTGCTGTGCCTGGGCAACCTGCTCCTCACCCTCGTCGTCACCGTGGGGTGGTGGGCCTTTCCCGGCTCTGATCCACCGAGGCTGCTGCTGGTCGATGTCCGTGTCGACGGCTGGGCCCCCGCGCTGACGGTCAACCTGGCGCAGTTCCTGCTCCTCGGGGTGGTGGCGGTCATCGCCCTGCCACCGCTCGCCCGGGTGCACGCGCGGTGCTGCCTGGCCGTCCTGGCACCGTCTCCCGCGGAACGGCTGGCCGCGCGCGTCACCGAGCTCACCCGGACGCGCGCGGACGTCCTGCAGGCGCACGGCGCGGAACTCCGCCGGATCGAACGCGACCTGCACGACGGCACCCAGGCCCGGCTGGTGGCCATCGCCATCCGGCTTGCCGTGGCCGGGGAGATCCTTCCCCAGGACCCCGAGGCGGCCGCTCCGCTCGTACGGCAGGCCCGAGCCGAGACCGAGGAGGCCATGACCGAGCTGCGCTCCGTCATCCGCAGCGTCTACCCACCGGTCCTGGCCGACCAAGGCCTCGTCGGCGCGCTCGGCTCCCTGGCCACCAGGGCAGGGGTGCCGACCCGCATCGACATCGGCGAGCTCGGTCAGGTCCCTGCCGCGGTCGAAGCAGTCGCCTACTTCGCCGTCACCGAGGCGCTGGCGAACATCGCCCGGCACAGCCGGGCCACCGGGGCCGCCGTCCGCGTCACCCGCGACGGTGCGCTGCTGTCCGCGGAGATCACCGACGACGGGACCGGCGGGGCGGACGCGTCCCGTGGCAGCGGCCTGGACGGAATCCGCCGCCGCGCCGCCGCCCTGGACGGCACCATGAACATCAGCAGCCCGCCGGGCGGGCCGACCGCCATCACCGTGGAGCTGCCGTGCGCGTAGTCATCGCCGAGGACAACGTCCTGCTGTCCTCCGGACTCGAACTCCTGCTGGGGTCCCAGGGCTTCGAGGTCGCCGCGATCGCGGATGACGCCCCGGGCTTCCTCGCCGCCGTCGAGACCCACCGCCCGGACGTCACCATCGTCGACGTGCGGCTGCCCCCGACCTTCCGCGACGAGGGCATTCGCGCCGCCCTCCGGGCCCGCCGCGACCGCCCCGGGCTTCCCGTGCTGGTCCTGTCCCAGTACGTGGAGCAGGAATACGCCGGCCGCCTCCTCTCCGACACCCGCGGTGGCATCGGCTATCTGCTCAAGGACCGGGTGAGCCGTATCTCGGAGTTCACCGACGCGCTGCGCCGCGTGGCCGCCGGCGGCACCGCCATGGACCCCGAGGTCATCGCCCGGCTCCTCGCCGTCCGCGGCGATCCCGTCGACGCCCTCACTCCCCGCGAGCGCGAAGTCCTGGCTCTGATGGCCGAGGGGCACGACAACGCCACCATCGCCCGGCGGCTCTTCATCACCGACAACGCCGTCCACAAACACATCGGCGGCGTCTTCGCCCGACTCGGCCTGCCGGCCGGCGACGGGGGCCACCGCCGGGTGCGCGCCGTCCTGGCCTACCTCCGTCGCCACGACGGCACCGAACCCGGCCCCCGCTGAGTACGGGATCGGTGAGCGGCGGAGCGCAGCCGGATCGGCGGCCTCGTCGGATACGAAGCCTCCGGGTACGCCGGTGGCCCCGGCCCGCCCCGGGAGGGGTACGCCGGGGCCACCGGGACGGGGACTAGCTCCAGCTGGCGTGCAGCGGCTTGCCCTCGGCGTAGCCCGCCGCGGACTGGATGCCGACGACCGCCTTCTCCTCGAACTCCGCGAGGGAGCCGGCACCGGCGTAGGTGCAGGAGGAGCGGACACCCGCGATGATCGAGTCGATCAGGTCCTCGACGCCCGGCCGCGCCGGGTCGAGGAACATGCGCGAGGTGGAGATGCCCTCCTCGAACAGCCCCTTGCGGGCGCGGTCGTAGGCCGACTCCTCGGAGGTCCGGTTGCGCACGGCGCGCGCCGAGGCCATGCCGAAGGACTCCTTGTACAGGCGGCCGTCGGCCGACTGCTGGAGGTCGCCCGGGGACTCGTACGTACCGGCGAACCAGGAGCCGATCATGACGTTGGAGGCACCGGCGGCGAGCGCCATGGCCACGTCGCGCGGGTGACGGACGCCGCCGTCGGCCCACACGTGCTTGCCGTACTTCTTCGCCTCGGCCGCGCACTCCAGCACCGCGGAGAACTGCGGACGGCCCACGCCGGTCATCATGCGGGTGGTGCACATGGCGCCGGGGCCCACACCGACCTTGATGATGTCGGCGCCGGCGTCGATGAGGTCCTTGACGCCCTCGGCGGCGACGATGTTGCCGGCCACGATCGGGACCTCCGGGTCCAGCGCGCGGACGGCCTTGATCGCGTTGACCATCGATTCCTGGTGGCCGTGGGCCGTGTCGATGACCAGCGTGTCCACGCCGGCGTCGAGCAGCTGCTTGGCCTTGCCCACGAAGTCGCCGTTGATGCCGACGGCGGCGGCGATGCGCAGCTTGCCGTCGGCGTCGGTGGCCGGGGTGTACAGGGTCGCGCGCAGGGCGCCCTTGCGGGTGAGGATGCCGACGAGCCGGCCGTCCTTGTCGACGGCGGGGGCCAGCTTGCGGTGGCCCGCGTCGAGCTGGTTGAAGGCGTCGCGCGGGTCCATGTCGGCGTCGATGAGCAGCAGCTCCTTCGACATGACCTCGGAGAGCTGGGTGAAGCGGTCGACGCCGCTCAGGTCGTGGTCGGTGACGACGCCGACCGGGCGGCCCTCGGCGTCGACGACGACGCCCGCGCCGTGCGCCCGCTTGGGCAGCAGGGACAGCGCGTCGGCGACGGTCTGGGTGGGCGCCAGCGTGATCGGCGTGTCGAGCACGAGGTGGCGGGTCTTCACCCAGGAGATGACGTCGGTGACGATCTCGATCGGGATGTCCTGGGGGATGACGACGATTCCACCGCGGCGGGCCACGGTCTCCGCCATCCGGCGGCCCGCGATGGCGGTCATGTTCGCCACGACGAGCGGAATGGTCGTACCGGTGCCGTCGGGCGAGGAGAGGTCGACGGCCTGGCGGGAGCCGACCGCGGAGCGGCTCGGCACCATGAACACATCGTCGTACGTCAGGTCGTACGGCGGCTTCGAGTCATTGAGGAAACGCACGTGCTGAACTTCCCAGTCGATCGGAGGTACCTCGACGGGTCAGCCGAGGAAACGCACGTACTTCATTCTCCCATGTCCGGGGGTTCATGCCGCCCGGGCCGATCGTCCAGGACGTACCGGTCCGCCTGGTCGTTTCCTACGGGACCTTGGTCCCGGAGCCCCGGAAGGAGGCCGTCCGGTGCAGGGGCCGGAGGCCTCCGGTGAGGGGTGTGGCGGGGGCTCCGTGGCGCAGGGCGGTGAACTCCGCGGCGATGGACAGGGCCGTCTCCTCGGGGGTGCGCCCGCCCAGGTCCAGGCCGATCGGCGATCTGAGCCGGGCCAGCTCGGCCTCGGTCACCCCCTCGGCGCGCAGCCGGGCGGCCCGCTCGGTGTGGGTGCGGCGCGAGCCCATGGCGCCGACGTAGGCCAGCGGCAGCCGCAGGGCCAGCGCGAGGACGGGTACGTCGAACTTGGCGTCGTGGGTCAGTACGCACACGGCCGTACGGGTGTCCAGGCGCCCGGCGGCGTGTTCCGCGGCGAGGTGGCGGTGCGGCCAGTCCACGATCACCTCGTCGGCGCCTGGGAAACGCTGCGGGGTGGCGAAGACGGGCCGGGCGTCGCACACGGTGACCCGGTGTCCGAGGAAGGCCCCCATCCGTGCCAGGGCGGAGGCGAAGTCGATGGCCCCGTAGACGATCAGCCGGGGCGGTTCGGCGGCGGATTCGACGAGGAGGGTCAGCGGCTCCCCGCACAGCCCGCCGGCGGTGCCCAGCTCGGCGGTGCCGGTGCGCCCGGCGAGCAGCAGGGCCCGTACGCGTTCGGCGGCGGCCCGGTCCAGGGCCGCGCCGCCGCTGAGGCCGCCCACGCAGGTGCCGTCGGCGTGGACGGCCAGGGCCTGCCCCCACTGTCCGGGCGGGCCGCTGACGACGCGGGCGAGGGCGACCCTGGCCCCGTCGGCGGCGGCGTCGAGCACGGAGCCGAGCACGGGCCGTACGGGGTCCTGTCCGCGCACCGGGGTGACCAGCACGTCCAGGATCCCGCCGCAGGTCAGCCCTACCGCGAAGGCGTCGTCGTCGCTGTAGCCGAAGCGGTGCACGCCGCCTTTGCCGGAGGCGATGGCCTCCAGGCACAGCTCGTGCACGGCCGACTCCACGCAGCCTCCGGAGAGGGAGCCGAGAGCGGTGCCGGTGGCGTCGACGGCCAGGGACGCGCCCGGTCCGCGCGGCGCGCTGCCGCTGACGGAGACCACGGTGGCCAGCGCGAACTCCCGCCGCTCCGCGCACCAGGTCCGCAGGGCCGCGGCGATGTCGAGCATCAGCGGATGACGGCGCGTCGCGGCGACTGCCCGGGGACCAGTGGTCGCGGGGGCAGTACGGCGGGCTGTCTGGCGGCCGGTGCGCCCGTGTAGCGGGCGGCGGCGGACGTCAGGGGCACGGGGTCGGGGTGCCGGCCGCCGGTGCTGAGCAGCCGGGCGGCGTGGGCGACGCTCGCCAGGGTGGCGTGGTGGTGCCAGCCCCGGAAGGAGCGGCCCTCGAAGTCCCGGATGCCGACGGGTTCGCAGGTCTCGGTGAAGTCCAGGGTCACCCGGTCGGTGAGTTTGGCGAGCAGGAAGAGCTGGGCGAGGGGCCGGTCCCCGATGTTGGTGATCCAGAACTCGGAGGGCAGCAGGGCGGCTTCGGTCCAGGCACCCACGAGCAGCAGGGGAGTGGGCGGTGCGGGCACGGGCCGGTCCTCGGCGGGGGTGGCGAGGATGGGGGCCGAGGTGAGCAGGGTCACCGCTCCCTCGGCGCGGCCGTGCCGGGTCCATTCGACGACCCGGCGCTGGGAGCGCAGCGAGTCGATGAGCTCGCGGGCGGGCGCGGTGTGCGGCCCGGGCTTGTGGCGGCCCGCGCCGCCGAAGGAGACGGGCAGGGAGCCGTCGACCTTGAGGACGAAGGGGATGTCCTGGAGGGCGAAGGCCTCGATGGTCTGGGGCAGGTCGGTGTTGGAGACCTCCATGACGACCGGGCGGCGCTGGAGCTGCCAGGTCGCCGCCATGCGCTGGACGGCGTGGACGGCGTCCTGGGCGGGGGTGAGGGAGCGCGCGGTGTCCGGGATGCCGGCCCGGCGGCGCAGCAGTTCGCTGGTCCAGGGCCCGGGGAGGGTGAGGGTCCATTCGACGGGGAAGCTGGCCTCGCTGGAGGCGAGCCAGATCCCGCCCGCCTGCTGGCAGTTGGCGGTGCGGCCGAGCTGGGGGACGAACTGGCGGCCGACTCCGACGGAGCGGTCGCCGGCCTTCTCGATGACCATGGGCTGCACGACCCAGGCCAGCGGACGCTGGGCGGTGCGTTCCAGGTGCTGGGCGAGGGAGCGGCGTACGGGGGTCCAGTCCCAGGGGGACTTGCTGATGAACTGCTGGAGGCTCTGCTCGACGGAACTGGCCCCTGTTCCGGCGATGTTACGGATCGTTTTCTTCCCGGTGGTCCGCACCAGACCGTTCAGATAGACGCGGGCCCAGTTTCGCTGGTCCCGCCGGGGTAAGGATTCGAAGAAAAGCGAGATCAGTACGTCGATCAAATCGGAGATTTCCTTGATGGAATCCTCCGGCAGGACTACCCGAGCCATCTGGTGCCTCCCCCGCGACCAGCTAGATCTTTTACCCTACTTGACCGCGCAGAACGGCCGTAGGTCCGGGCGGCTACTTCCTGAGGTCGCCGGCAGATTCGAGCCGCTCTTCCTCTACCACGAGCGGGATGGGGATCTGGTTCGCCGCATAGTAGAGCGCGATCAGAAAATGTGCGACGAGAGTGAGGGGTGCCGAGAAGAAGGACAGAAGGACGGTCAAGGGGTAGGCCACCGCGCCCAGTCCGAATCGCACCCGGGTGGCCCGGGCGCCCTCTTTGTCGACCTTTTCGTGGAAGAGGTGGCCGACCTGGGTGACGTACCACCAGAAGCCCAGGAAGGCGAGAGCGTACACGACGGTCCACGAACTGTAGAGGATCGCGGCCACGTTGGCCGATTCCTCGTCCGTGAGGTGCTCGGCGAGGACGTTGGTCGTGTACGGAATCACCGACACCACCATCAACACCAGGAGATTCAGGAACAACAGCGGCCGGTCGACCCTCTTGAGGTGACTGAAGATCGTGTGGTGATTCACCCACATCACGCCGATGATGAGGAAACTCACGAGATATGCGGCGTAGTGCGGCCATTGCTCCATGAGTCCGTGCCACAGGGCCGCACCCCGCTCCTCCGGAACCTTTAACTCCAGCACCAGAATGGTGATCACGATGGCGAATACGCCATCGCTGAACGCCTCCACCCGGTTGGTTTCCTGCTCCATGGCCCGCGGCCTCCCCTTCACCGAATCATTCACGTGTGCGGGGAGGGCCCACGCCCTGCACCCTCCCCGCACACGCTACCCAGGAAAGGGCCGTCAGCCGCCGAATCCGGCGGTCTGGCGCCAGATCCGGCCATCGCGGACCACCAGTGTCCCGAACGCGTGCTCCGGCTCGCCGTTCAGGTTCATGATCGCCCGATAGAAGATGGTGTCCTCGGTCTCGATGTACTCCTGCAGTTCGACCAGCGTGGGCTTCACCGTGAGATATCCGGTGAACGTCTCGCGAACGGCCTCGATGCCGACCGAGGCGCCCTCGAAGCGCAGCAGGACGGCGTCCTGCGTGTAGTTCTTCATCACCGCCTCGATGTCCAGCGCGGCCAGCGCCTCCATCTGGCGGACGAAGACGGGGTGCAGCGTGGCGATGTCGTACTTGGCCATGTTCGACTCCCTTTCCTGACATCCGGCTGACAGCGGGTCGGCCGGCACGGGTTCGTGGTGACGGATGTGCTGGTGACGGACGGACCGGTCGCGCTCAGCCGGTGGCGGCCGGCGCGAGCGGCAGGCGGACGACCATCCGGGTCTCGCCCGGACGGGAGCGGGCCGTGATCGACCCGTGGTGGCGCTGGGTCACGATCCGGTAGCTGAGGTGCAGCCCCAGGCCCGTGCCCTTGCCCACGTCCTTGGTGGTGTAGAAGGGTTCGAAGATCCTCGGCAGGACGTCCTCGGGGATCCCCCGCCCGGTGTCGGTGATCTCCACGACCATGCAGACCCCCTCGGCGCGCGCCCGCAGCGTGAGCACGCCCGCGCCCTCCATCGCCTCGGCGGCGTTGTCGACCAGGTTGGTCCACACCTGGTTCAGCTCGCCGGGATAGCCCGTGAGATCGGGCAGGTCCGGCTCGTAGGCGCGCACGATGGTGATGCCCGCCAGCTTGGACCGCAGCACGACCAGGGTGTTCTCCAGGCCGTCGGTGACCGCGAAGCGCTGCTCGGGCGCCCGGTCGAGGTTGGCGTAGTCCCGGGTGGCGGCCACCAGCTGGGAGATCCGGGGGCCCGCGGCACGCAGTTCGGCGGCCAGCGAGCGGGCCTCCAGCAGCGCCCCCAGGTGGTCCAGGGCGGCGGGCAGGGCGCTCGCGCCGACCTCCTCCAGCCGCGCCGGCAGCCAGTCCGGCTCCAGTCCCAGGTCGGCGGCGCCCGAACCGAGCAGGCCGGGACGCTCGGCGCCGGCCGCCTCGGCCCAGTCGGCGATCTCCTCCTCGGCGTCCGCCTGGGCGAGCGGATCGGTGGTCCCGGGCGGCGGGAGCTTGTCGAGTTCCCCGGCGAGGCGGTCCAGTACGGAGCGCTCCGCGCCCGTGGCGGCCGCGCCCCACGCGTACGCGGTCCCGGTCAGCCGCTCCAGGGCGGGCTCCAGTTCCTGCGCGGCCCGCGCCACGGCGGCGGCCGGGTTGTTCAGCTCGTGCGCGAGCCCCGCGGCGAGGGTGCCCAGCGCCTCCACGGTCGCCCGCTTGCGCGCCTGGACCTCGGAGGACTTGATCCGCCACGCCAGGACGGGCAGCAGCACGGCCGCCACTCCGTGGCAGCGGGTCAGCATCTCGAAGAACACCGGCTTCGGGTAGGCCACGACGGTGGTCGCCGGCCCGCTGGCGGCCGCGGTGGCCACGTAGGAGCCCTCCGTCAGCAGGGGCAGCTCCCCGGTGAAGCGGTGGGCGGCGGAGGGCTTGCCGTCGTGCTCCTCGGCGGCGGCCCCGCCCTCCTCGGTGGAGTGCCGGGTCAGGACCTCCTCCCGGCCGTCGACGACCTTGGTGACCACGAGCCCGCCGGAGAGCAGGACGTGGAAGCCGGTCGCCTCGTCCCCGTCCTGGAAGAGGACTTCCCCGTCGCCGAGGACCCGCGGCTCTGAGACCGAGACGAGCCAGTCCAGCTGCTCCCCGGTGAGCCCCGCGAAGATCTCCAGCCCGTACAGGGCGGACCTCAGCTCCGTGGCGTCCATAGCCGCTCCGGTCACACCGTGCTCCCCTCTGCCCTGGTGCGGGATGCCAGCCGCAGGGTCGTGAACAGGGCCAGCGCGCACACTCCGGCGACGGCGGCCATGAAGCCGACCGAGGTGCGCTGCAGGCCGTGGATGTTGGTCAGCAGTCCGGCGAGGACCGCCGGAACGCTCATGGCGAGGTACGCGAACACGTAGACGGCAGCGGTCAGTTCGCCGCGGTGCGCGGGCTCGGCGAGTGCGCTGAGCGCACGGAAGGAGCCGAGGAAGGCGGCGCCCCAGCCGCTGCCGAGGACGGCGGTGGCGACGAGGAACACGGCCGGCGAGCGCAGGCCCAGGGCGAGCAGCACCAGGGAGAGGCCGAGGAGCAGACCGGTCAGGCCCAGCACGGCGGTGCGCAGCGCCTCGGTGCGGCCCAGCAGCAGCTGGGCCGCGGTGGCCGCGCCCGCGAGCAGGGCCACCGTGGCGCCTCCGGCCAGGTAATTGGTGCTGTGGAGCAGGGAGAGGGCCAGGTGCGGGCCCAGGGAGAGGTAGAACCCGCCGACCGTCCAGACGGCGACCACGGTCAGCACCAGCACCGCGAACCGCCCGCGAGCGGCGGCGGGCACCCTGATCCGGTGCGGCACCACCCGGAGCCGGCCGCCCGCCCCGGGAGCGCTCTCGGCCATGCGCGCCACGCCGACCAGGGTGATCGCGAAGGCTCCGACCAGCAGCAGGTAGCTGAGCACGGTGGGCGCGGGCGCGTACTGGACGAGGAGGCCGGCCCCGAGCCCGCCGAGGCCGATGCCCACGGTCGGTCCCGCGCTGTTGACCTGGGCGCCGAGCGCGGGCCGCGAGCGCGGGCTGAGTTCCAGCAGGGCCGCGCCCATCGCCCCGGTGGCCAGGCCCACCGCCAGCCCCTGGACGGCGCGGGCGGCGAGCAGCAGGACCGGTCCCCCGGCCCCGGCGAACAGGCCCATGGAGACGATCGCCAGGACCAGCGCGGCTCCGAGGACGGGCCGGCGGCCCACGGTGTCCGAGAGGGAGCCGAACAGCAGCAGTCCGGCGAGCACGGTGACGGCGTAGGCGGCGAAGACCACCGTGACCGTCCCCGGGGACAGGCCCCACCTCTCCTGGTAGAGCGCGTAGAGGGCGGAGGGCACGGAGGAGGAGAGCATCAGCAGGACGAGGACGGTGCCCACCACCCAGAAGCCCGACGGTCTGGCCGCGCCGCCCGGGGCGGCCGCGCGGGCGGCCCGGTGGTCCGCCGTGCCTCCTGTGGTCGTCGTCTCGGCCGGTTCGGCCATGGCGTCTACTCCCCTCCTCCTGGTGCCCGGCGGGCGGTCAGGCGGTGATCCGGGCCGCCCTCGCCAGCGCGCGGGCGGTGAGCACGCCCGCGAGGTGTCCCAGGTATTCGGCCGAGGTGCCGCGCCCGGGGACGAACAGCTCCCGGGGCTCGGCGCGGAAGGCGGCGAGCACCGCCTCCGTGGTGTACGGGCCGCCGCGCAGCCGGTCCTCGACCCCGCGCAGGCGCAGGGCGCGGGGGGTGGCTCCGGTGACGGCGATCCGCGGCCCGTCGGCGGTGATCCGTACGGCGGCCGCGCACAGCGGGTAGCGGGTGGCCCGGTCGGCGGCCTTCTCGAAGGCGGCGGCCGGGCCGGCGGCGGGCACCAGCAGGGCGGTGAGCACCGATCCGGCGGGCACCCCGCCGGCGGTGAACTCCTCGGCGCCCACCCGGGTGCGCCCGCCGGGGCCGGCCAGTTCCACCTCGGCGCCGGCGGCGAGGGCGGCGACCGGCAGGTCGGTCGGCCGGTCCGGGACCGCCAGGTTGCCGCCGGTGGTGCCGAGGTTGCGGACCTGGGGGTCGCCGTTGGCGCGGGCCGCGGCGGCCAGCTCCGGCGCCCCGTCCCGCACCAGGGGGTGCGCGGCGAGTTCGGCGAGGGTGGTCAGGGCCCCGACGCGCAGGGTCCCGTCGGCGCCGGAGATCCCCCGCAGCTCCTCCAGGTGGCGTACGTCGACCAGCAGCCGGGCCCGGTCGGTTCCGGCGCGCAGGCCGGGCAGCAGGCTCTGGCCGCCGGCCAGCACCCGGGCGCCGGGCCCGGCGAGCAGGTCCAGGGCCTCGTCGAGGCCGAGGGGGCGGACGTAGTCGAATTCGGTGAGGATCACTGCGTCTCTCCCTGCAGGCGGCGCCACACCTTCTCGGGGGTGAGCGGCATGTCGATGTGCCGGACGCCCAGGTCGGAGAGGGCGTCGACGACCGCGTTGACCACCGCGGCGGCGGGCGGCACGGTGGCGATCTCGCCGGCCCCCTTGGCGCCGAGCGGGTTGTGCGGGGAGGGCGTGACGGTCCGGTCGAGGGCGAAGAAGGGGACGTCGGCGGCGCGCGGCAGGGCGTAGTGGTTCAGGTCGGAGCTGATCAGGATGCCGTTCTCGTCGTACTCGGCCGCCTCCATCAGCGCCTGGCCGAGGCCGTGCACGATGCTGCCCTCGATCTGGCCGTTGACGATCTTCGGGTTGCCGATGTTGCCGGCGTCGTCGACGGCGGTGTAGGCCACCACCTCGGTCTCCCCGGTGAGTTCGTCGACCTCGACGACGGCGACGTGCGTGCCGAAGGGGTAGTTGAAGTCCGGCGGGTCGAAGTGCGTGGTCTCGTCGAGGGCCGGCTCGATCTCCGGGGGCAGTCCCCAGCCGTACCACATGGCCATGGCCAGGTCGGCGAAGCTCTTGGTGTTGTCGGGGTTGCCGTCCTCGTGGACGGCTCCGCCCCGGTAGACGACCTTGTCCTCGGGGACGCCCAGGAAGACGGCTCCGGCCCTGACCAGTTTGGCCTTGATCTTGCGGGCGGTGAGGGCGACGGCGGGGGCGGCCATGCTGTAGGAGCGGGAGCCGTAGGTGCCCTGCCCGTAAGGGGCCTTGAGGGTGTCCCCCTCGTACACCTGGACCTGGGAGGGGTCGATGCCCAGCTCGTCGGCGGCGACCATCGCGAAGACGGTGTGGTGGCTCTGGCCGGTGGAGGCGGAGCCGACGGTGACGGTGACCTCGCCGGTGGGGTGGACGCGGATGTTCGCGCTCTCCCAGGTGCCGCCGAGCATGCCCTCCTTGGACATCCGGGTGGAGGGGCCGACCCCGCAGATCGCGACGTAGGTGGCGATGCCGACGCCGAGCCGCTTGCCGCGCGTACGGGCCTCGGCCTTGCGGGCGGGCATGTCGGCGTAGCCGGACAGTTCGATGGCCCGGTCGAAGTTCGGCAGGTAGTTCCCGGAGTCGTAGGTCCAGCCCAGACCGTTGTCGTACGGGAACTCCTCCTTCGGCACCAGGTTCTTGCGCCGGACCTCCGCCGGGTCCATGCCGATCTCCCCGGCGTAGCGGTCGACGAGGCGTTCCATCAGGAAGGCTGCCTCCGCGCGCCCGCTGCCGCGCTGGGCGCCGAGCGAGACGGTGTTGGTGAAGGCGGCGTAGACCTCGCAGAAGGCCGCGGGGATCTCGTACATGCCGGTGATGGAGCGGCCCATCAGGGCGGTGGCGACGCCGGGGCCGATGGTGGAGGGGTAGGCGCCGAGGTTGGCGTAGCTGGTGCAGCGCACGGCGGTGATGCGGCCGTCCCGGGTGCCGGCGAGGGTGACGTGCTGGCGGTGGTCACGGCCCTGGACGGTGGAGTTCATCAGCCCGGTGCGGGTGTCCACCCATTTCACGGGCCGGCCGAGCGCCTTCGACAGGAGCAGAACGAGCGGCATGTCGGGGTAGAGGTAGCCCTTGGTGCCGAAGCTGCCGCCGACGGTGGGGGCGATCACCCGGAGCTTGTTGAAGGGGATGCCGAGGACCAGGGCGGAGAGCAGGAAGCGGTGGTTGTGCGGGCCCTGGGTGGTGGCGTAGAGGGTGTACTCGCCGGTGGTGGCGTCGTAGTCGCCGACCGCACCGCGCGGCTCGATGGGGCTGTTGATGGTGCGCTGGTTGACCAGGTCGAGCTCCACCGTGACCTCTGCTGCGGCGATGGCCGCGTCGGTGCGGTCCTTGTCGCCGCAGGTCCAGTACGCGTTCAGGTTCCCGGGGACGGCCTCGTGCAGCTGCGGCGCGCCCTCGGCGAGGGCCGCGTCGGCGCGGGTGACCACGGGCAGCGGCTCGTACTCGACGGAGATCGCGGCGAGCGCGGCGGCGGCCTGGCGCGGGGTCTCGGCGACGACCACGGCGATGGGGTCGCCGACGTGGCGGACGGCGTCGCCGGTGAGGACGGGGCGGGCGCCGGGCAGCCCGTAGGGGTGGGGCGGGAAGTGGCTCTCGACCCCTCCGGGGATCCAGATGCAGGGCAGCGGCATCACGTCGGTGAAGTCGGCGGCGGTGGCGACCTTGAGGACGCCGGGCATCTGTTCGGCGGCCTTGGTGTCGATGGAGAGGAGCTTCGCGTGGGCCACCGGGCTGCCGAGGATCGCCATGTGGGCGGTGCCCGGCAGGTCGATGTCCGCAACGTACGTGGCCTCGCCGCGCAGGAGCTGCGGGTCTTCGCGGGCGTCCATCGGCTGCCCGAGGACGGCGTGCTCCGCGGGCTCGGCGGCGGTCGCGGGCGGGGCGTCCTGCACGGCGATGGCGTCCCGCACCGGCGCGGCGTCCTGTACGGCGGTGGCGTCCCGCACGGCGATGGCGTCCCGCACCGGCGCGGCGTCCTGTACGGCGGTCTCCCCCGTCACTGCGGTCATCTCCCTCAGCCCTCCCGTCCGGGCGCGCCGGCCGCGGCCGTTCCCGCCGCCTCGGCGGGGGCGGGGGCGCAGGCGCGCTGTACCCCGCGGACCACGCTGTGGTAGCCGGTGCAGCGGCACAGGTTGCCGGTGAGCCACTCGCGGATCTCGGGCTCGGTGGGCGGCTCGCCGCCGGCGGTGTTCTCGACGAGCTCGCCGAGGGCCATGACCATGCCGGGGGTGCAGAAGCCGCACTGGGTGCCGTGCTCCTGGCGCAGGGCCTCCTGGAGGCCGGTCAGTTCTCCGCCCCGCTCCGCCACGCCCTCGATGGTGGCGACCTCGGAGCCGGCGGCCGCGGCGGTGAGGATCAGGCAGCTCTTGACCGACCTGCCGTCGAGCCGGACCACGCAGGTCCCGCACGTGCCGGTGTCGCAGCCGACCTTGGTGCCGGTGAGCCCGAGTCCGTCGCGGAGCCGCTCCACGAGGAGTTCGTTGGGCCGCGCCGCGAACCGCTCCGGTCTTCCGTTCACGTTCAGGTTCAGGTTCAGATCCATGCGAGCGCCTGCGCTTCCGTGAGCGACCGGTTGTAGAGGGGACCGCCGGGCTGCTGGAGAATTCCTCCGGAGTGCAGCGGGCCGGTGTCGACGGGCACGAATCCGAGGTCCGTGATGATTCCCGCGACGATTTCCTTCGCCTTCACGTCGTCGCCCGCCGTGAAATGGGCCAGGCGCTCGGACGGCTGTCGTCCGGGGGCGGTCCCGGCGACGGCGAGGGTCTCGAAGTACATGGTGTTCAGGGATTTCACGATCCGGGCACCGGGATACCACTCGGCGACCAGTTCGCTGGAGCCGCGGCCCGCCGGGTCGGCGGCGCCCCCGGGGCCGTTGAAGGCGTTGGTGGCGTCCACCAGCACCTTGTCCTGCACCACGTGCGGGGGCAGCAGCCCCCGCACGGTGGTGAAGGGCACCATCAGCACCAGGAGGTCGGCCTGCCCGGCCGCCTCGACGGGGCGTCCCGCCGCGGCGGCGGGTCCGAGCTCGGCCAGCAGCGGGGCGAGCGATCGCGGCCCGCGCGCGTTGGCGAGGACGACCTGGTGGCCCGCCGCCACGAGGATCCTGGCGAGGGTCGAGCCGATCCGCCCGGTGCCGATGACGCCTGTCCGCATGAGGACTCCTCGATCGGGGGTCCGGCCGGGTGGACCTCAGTCCATTCCGATCCAGACCGACTTGGTCTGCGTGTAGCTCTCCAGGGATTCCGGTCCGCACTCGCGTCCGTAGCCGGAGGCCTTGTAGCCGCCGTAGGGCACGGAGGGGTCGTACTGGTTGTAGCAATTCACCCAGACCGTGCCCGCCTTGATCTGCGAGGCGACCCGGTGGGCCCGCCGCAGGTCCTTGGTGTGGACCCCGGCGGCGAGGCCGTACGCGCTGTCGTTGGCGATGCGTACGGCGTCCTCCTCGGTGTCGAAGGGGATGATCGACAGGACGGGTCCGAAGATCTCCTCCTGGGCGATCCGCATGGAGTTGTCGACCCCGGTGAAGACGGTCGGCAGGAAGTACAGGCCCCTGCTGGAGGCGCCCTCGGGGGTCCAGCCGGCGCCTCCGGTGCGCAGGACCGCGCCTTCCTTCTCGCCGACCTCGATGTAGGAGCTGACCTTGTCGAACTGGCCCTGGTGGGCGAGTGGTCCGAAGAGGGTCCCGGGGTCGCGCGGGTCCCCGGGCTTGAGGTCGGCGGCCCGGCGCACCAGGCGTTCGACCATCTCGTCGTGGATGGGGCGGTGCAGCAGCAGCCGGGAGCCGGCGGTGCAGATCTCGCCCTTGTTGTAGTAGATGCCGAAGAAGGCGAGTTCCTCGGCGGCGTCGAGGTCGGCGTCGGCGAAGACGATGTTGGCGGACTTGCCGCCGAGTTCCATCGTCACCTTCTTCAGGGTGCCCGCCGACTTGCGGATGATCGACTGGCCGACCGCGGTGGAGCCGGTGAAGGCGATCTTGTCGATGCCGGCGTGGCCCGTGAGGGTCTCCCCCAGTTCCACGCCGGGACCGGTGATGACGTTCAGCACCCCGTCGGGGATCTCCGCCTCCTGGAAGAGTTCGGCGATCTTCAGGGCGGTGAGCGGGGTGGCCGGGGAGGGCTTGTGGACGACGGTGTTCCCCGCCGCGAGGGCCGGGGCGATCTTCGTCATCGACAGCAGGAGCGGGAAGTTGAAGGGGGTGATGGCGCAGACCACGCCCAGCGGTTCGCGCAGCGTGTACGCGAGCTGTCCGCCCGCCGGGGCCCGGGAGGACCCGTCGACGCGGGTGACCGCGCCGGCGTAGTAGTGCATCAGCTGGGCGGCCATGGGGGCGTCGACGGTGCTGGAGAAGGCGAACGGCTTGCCCATGTCCACCGTCTCCAGCAGCGCGATCTCCTCCAGGTCCCGCTCGATCAGTTCGCCGACGCGGTTGAGCCGCAGCGCGCGCTCCTGGGCGGAGAGCCGGCTCCAGGGACCTTCCTCGTAGGCCGTGCGGGCCGCGGTGACGGCGGCGTCGGCGTCGGACGCGGAGGCCTGGGCCACCGGAACGATCTCCTGTCCGTCGATCGGGCTGACGTCCGGTTCGGTACGGCCGTCCCGGGCGGGGATCCATCTGCCGCCGATGAACAGCTTCCCGGGGTTGGCCAGAGGTCGGTCGCTGAGCACGCGCTGGGTCATGGCTGCACCTTCCGGTGTCGCGGGGCTAGCCCTGGTCGAGCTGCTTCAGGAACGTCTCGGCGAGGGCCTTGGAGGAGTACGGGTTCTGGCCGGTGGTGAGCCTGCGGTCCACCACCACGTGCGAGTCCCAGATCGCTTCGGCCTTCTCGTAGCGGGCGCCGAGTCGGGTGAGTTCGGCCTCCAGGATCAGCGGGAGCCGGCCGGCCATGTTGGTGACCAGTTCCTCGGCGTGCGAGAAGGCGGTCATCCGGTAGCCCTCGAACGGCCAGCGGCCCTCGCCGTCGCGCAGGGACAGGAGCGCGGTGTGGCCGTGGCAGACGGTGGCGAGCGGCTTGTCCCGGTCGATGGCCCAGCGCAGCAGCTGGGCGAGTTCGTCGGACTTGGGCAGGTCGCCGATGGCCCCGTGGCCGCCGCTGATGTAGATGCCGTCGTAGTCGGCGATGTCCTTCTCGCCGAGGGTTTCCAGGGCGATGGGGTGCTGGAGCCGGGGGGTCTGCCCTATGACGCGGACGTACTCGGCGGCGTTGGCCGCGTCCTCGTCCGGGGAGCCTTCGGGCCGGACCCACCGCAGGAAGCCGGGGTCGATGCTGGTCCGGTCGACCGTGGGCGCCCGACCCCCGATCGTCGCCACGTCCACGGCGTGGCCGGCGGCCCGGAAGAGGGTATAGGGAACGACGAATTCCTCGGCCCAGAATCCCGAGGGGTGCTGTTCCCCGTCCAGGAGATGAAGCGTGGCCTTTGCCGTCATGACGACGAGAATCTTCATGATTCTCTCCTTGTTCTGGATTCGCTGCCGATTCAACACGCCCCCTTCCAGGGGCGTAAGGGGTGGACGTCAGGCCCGCGATACTTCGTCACGTGCGTCCAACGCCGAGAGGATCGCGCGGAATTCACCGACCAGGGGATGGTCGGGAAGGGCTTCCGCAAATATGCGCTCCCCGTACAGGGTGGCCATTTGTGGCACGTACGGGAGAATTCCGGCCAGCGGAGCCCCGTAGACCTCCTCGGCCCGTCGGCGGACGCTCTCCCGGTCGACGCCCTCGGGGGCCATGCTCAGTACGAGGGCCCGTCGGCAGGCCAGCCGCCCGGCCAGGGCGATGGTCTCCTCGACCCCGGAGAGGTCGACGCGGTCCGCCCGCGCCATGATCAGGACGATGTCGGCGCTGCCCAAGGCGGTCACCGACTCGTTGTTCAGTCCGGCGTGCGTGTCGAGCAGCAGCACGTCGAGCGCGAACCGCTGTGCCAGCCGGTCGAAGCCCTCCGGGAGCAGCCCCACGTCGTACCCGGTGGTCATCAGCTCCCGCAGGGCCGCCGTGCCGGACCGGGCCGGTACGACGTACAGCCCGGGCAGGAGGGTGCGGCGGGCCGCGGCCTCGATCTCGCAGCGGCCCAGCAGGTAGTCGGCCAGCGAGCCCGGACCCGGTCCGAGCCCGAACAGCAGGTCGAGGGTCGGCGACTGGAGGTCGGTGTCGACCGCCCCCACCCGCAGTCCCCCGGCGGCCAGCAGGACCGCGAGGTTGGCCAGCACTGAGGTCTTCCCGGTGCCGCCGCGGTGCGAGTGCACCACGATGGTCCGGGTCATCACGCCACCACCCGGTAGCCGTCGCCGGCCACGTGCGGCCCCCGCGCCGCACGTGGCCGGTGCAGGGCCAGCATGGTCACGTCGTCGTGCTGTTCGGCGGTCCCGGTGTGGCGGCGCACGGCCAGGTCCATCCGGTCCACCACGTCACGGCCGCTCGCCGGGGGGCCGGTGAGCAGTTCCAGCATCCGTTCGTCACCGAGGAAGCTGCCTTCGGGGCAGCGGGCCTCGGGTACCCCGTCGGTGAACACGAACAGGGTGTCGCCCGGGTCCAACTGGGCGTAGCCCAGGGTGTAGACGCAGTCGGGCAGCACGCCGACGGCCGGTCCCGTCACGTCGAGCGGCCGGGGCAGGGCGCCCTCGCCGGAGAGCAGCAGCGGCGGGTTGTGGCCGCCGTTGATGTAGACGAGGCTGCCGGTGAGCGGGTCCAGGACGCCGAAGAAGAGGGTGGCGAAGTAGCCCTGGCGCAGGTGGTTGCGGGTGAGGTAGCCGTTGGTGGCGGTGACCGCGTTGAGCAGCGGGGTGGCGCCGACGACCGGGGTGCGGCGGCTGCCGCCGGTGCGGCCGGCCGCCATCAGGTGCTGGAGTCCGCTGTTCTCGGCGGTGTGGCGCAGCAAGGAGCGGATCAGGGCCATGAAGAGGGCGGCGCCGACGCCCTTGTCGCAGACGTCGGCGACGACGACGGCGAGGCGCCGGCCCCGGGAGAGTTCGAAGACGTCGTAGAAGTCCCCGGCGACCTGACGGGCGGGGCGGAAGCGCACGTCGATCTCCCAGCCCTCGGGGACGGGCAGTGATTCGGGCAGGAAGCCGGCCTGGATCTCGCGGCCGATCTCCAGTTCCTTCTCGTATCCCATGAGTTCGGCGCGGGCGTCGGCCTCGCGCAGGGTGCGGCCCAGTCCGGCCCGCTCGGAGCAGCTGTGCAGCCGGGCGCCGACGAGGGCGGGCAGGAAGGGCGGGACGAGGTAGTCGTGGCCGAGGCTGACGTGCCGCTCCAGTGCGGCGAAGGCCGTGACGGTCCAGACGACCACGACGGGGGCTCCTGCCCGGCGGCGCAGCCGGCGCACGGCGCTGCGCACCGCTTCCCCGTCGGCCTCGGCGGGGGCGAGCAGCACGTCGGCGGGGGGCAGGGCCTCCAGTCGGCCGAGCAGCAGTTCGGACAGCGTGCGGGTGACGAGTTCCGCGTCCATCAGCCGGAGTGCTTCGAGCAGTTCGGCGGGTGGCGGCGGGTTCGCGTCGAGGATGATCACGGTGGTGGAGGGCATGCGTCCGTCCCCTCGGCCTTGACGGTCAGCGTGCTGATGTTGCGGCCGTCCCTGCGGGCGTAGGCGTACGTGTCCACGCTGGTCAGGGCCAGGTGGATGCCGAGGCCGCCGACCCGCCGCCGTTCCGGGGGGATCCCGGGGGCGGGGGGCAGGCGGCCTTCGACCGGGTCGAACGCGGGGGCGGTGTCCTCGATGACGATCCGCACCCCGTCGGGACCGCAGCGGCCGCGGACGGTGATCCGTCCGTCGCCGCCCCGGTACCCGTGCATCACGATGTTCGTGGCCAGCTCGTCCACCGCCAGCCGGATCCGGTACGTGGCCCCTTTGCCGAGGCCCGCCCGGCCGGCCAGCAGCAGGACGAACGCGGCGATCTCGCCCAGTGCCCCCACGGTGGCGGGCACCTCCAGCACGGCGGGCTTCCTCGCCAGTCCGACCATCTCACTCACCGTGCGGGCGGCCGTGGTGCTCAGCCATCGGACAGCTGGATGCTGCGGTCGAGGCCCGCCGTGCGGATGGTCCGGGAGACGGGCTCGATGGCGCCGACCACCTTGATGGTGACTCCGGAGCCCACCTTCTGCTGGGCGAAGACCAGGGAGCGCAGCCCGGCGCTGGCCATGTAGCCGACCCCGGCCATCCTGATCTCGACGGTGCCGGTGCCGTGACCGGCGGCCTTCTCGATCGTCTGGTGGAAGTCGGGGGCGGTCTTCGCGTCCAGCTCGCCCGTCAGTTCGATCACGGTGGTGTCGCCCTCGATGCTCAGGGACACGGAAAGCGGCATGTCAGGTCTCCTTCGGTCGGGGCGGCTCAGTCGTCCCGGGGGTCGGGGTCGTTCGCGCGGCCGACCAGGATCACGACCGAGCGCGGGCCGATCAGGTACTTGCCGGCGTTGTCCAGCTCCTGTTCGGTGCCCGGGGTGCGGATGTCGTGCGGTGCCTCGGCGCCGGTGTCCGCGAACAGGTGCCAGCTGCGGCCGCCGGGCAGCGCGGGCAGTTCCAGGTCGTGCGGCTCCCAGTGGGAGTTCATGGCCACGTAGACCACGTCCTCGTCGCCGACGCCGCAGCGGGCCACCGCCAGCAGCCGGCTCTCCGCCGACCAGTCGGGCTGCCAGGCCCGCTCCCCGTGCCAGCTGATGTCCGGCAGGCCCAGGCTGTCGCGCAGCCGGCCGGTGGGGTGCGAGGTGGAGCGCAGCTCGCGGTGGTGCCCCCGGAAGGCGATCATCTCCCGGGTGAACCGCAGCAGTTCGGCGTTCTCGTCGACCTGGTCCCAGTCGAACCAGGAGAGCTCGTTGTCCTGGCAGTAGGTGTTGTTGTTGCCCAGCTGGGTCCGCGCGACCTCGTCCCCGGCCAGCAGCATCGGGATGCCCTGGCTGGTGAAGAGGATCGCGAGGGCGTTCTTCATCTGGCGCAGCCGCAGCGCGTTCACCTCGGGGTCGTCGGTGGGCCCCTCGGCGCCGCAGTTCCAGCTGGCGTTGTCGTTGCCGCCGTCGTTGTTGCCCTCGCCGTTGGCCTCGTTGTGCTTGTCGTTGTACGAGACCAGGTCGGCCAGGGTGAAACCGTCGTGCGCGGTCAGGAAGTTGACGGAGGCCGAGGTCCCCCGGCTGGAGTAGAGGTCGGGCGAGCCCGCGATCCGGGTCGCCAGCTCTCCGGTGACCCCGGGGTCGCCCTTGAGGAAGCTGCGCACGGTGTCGCGGTACTTGCCGTTCCACTCCGCCCAGCGGCCGTAGGCCGGGAAGTTGCCGACCTCGTAGAGGCCGCCCGCGTCCCAGGCCTCGGCGATGAGCTTGGTGTGCCGCAGGACCGGGTCGAAGGCGAGCAGTTCCAGCAGCGGCGGGTTGGGCAGCGGGGTGCCGTCCGCGGACCGGCCGAGGATGGCGGCGAGGTCGAAGCGGAAGCCGTCGATGTGGTAGTCGGCGACCCAGTGGCGCAGGCAGTCGAGCACGAAGTTGCGCACGACGGGGTGGTTGCAGTTGACCGTGTTGCCCGTACCGCTGAAGTTGAAGTAGTACCCCTCCGGCGTGAGCATGTAGTACGTGGCGTTGTCGAGGCCCTTGAAGGAGATGGTCGGGCCCAGCTCGTTGCCCTCGGCGGTGTGGTTGAAGACGACGTCGAGGATGACCTCGATGCCGGCCGCGTGCAGGTCCTTGATCAGGGTGCGGAACTCGTCGCCCTGCATCCCGTAGCGTCCGGTGGCCGCGTAGCCGGCCTTCGGCGCGAAGAAGGAGACGGTGTTGTAGCCCCAGTAGTCGTAGAGCCTCTCGCCGGTCTCCGGGTTGGCCCGCGGGTTGTCGCTCTCGTCGAACTCGAAGACGGGCAGCAGCTCTATGCAGTTGACCCCGAGCTCCTTCAGGTACGGGATCTTCTCGCGCAGCCCCGCGAAGGTGCCGGGGGCGGTGACCTGTGAGGAGGGGTGGCGGGTGAAGCCGCGCACGTGGGTCTCGTAGACGACGAGGTCCTCGGCGGGGATCCGCAGCGGGGTGTCGTCGCCCCAGTCGAAGTCCTGGAGGCAGACCCGCGAGCGGTACTGATAGCCGCGGCTGCGGTCCGGTTCCACGCCCCACACGTCGCGGCCGGCGATCAGCCGGGCGTAGGGGTCGGAGAGGACCTGCCGGGCGTCGAAGCGGTGTCCGGTGGCCGGGTCGAAGGGTCCGTCCGCCCGGTAGCCGTACTCGATGTTCTCGTGGTCGAGGCCGAAGACGGTCATGGCGAAGACGCTGCCCGTGCGGAATTCCTCGGGGAACTGCAGCTCGGCCATCGGCTCGGGCTCTCCGCGCTTGAAGATGACCAGGGTCATGGAGGTGGCCTGGTCGGAGAAGACGGAGAAGCTGACCCCGCCCGGGACCACGTTGGCCCCGAACGGGAACGGCTTGCCGGCGCGGACGCGGTACCCGCCCACTTCGTGGGTCGGGTACGCGTCCACCCGCAGCACCTGGTCGGAGGAGGTCTCGCTCATCGCGCGACCTTGGCCCTGGCCGCGGCGGCCGCGGCCTCGCCGGTCTCGAAGAAGTCGAGGAAGCCGGTGGCCGACATGACGAACCGGACTTCCTCGCTCACCCCGTACAGGGTGACCGCGACGCCGACGTGCTGCGCCTCGCGGTAGACGACGAGCAGGGTGCGCAGGCCCGCGCTGGACACGTAGGTGACGGCGGTCAGGTCGATGCGCAGCGGCCGGCCCTCGCGGACCAGCGGCAGGAGTGCCTGGAGCAGGGCACCGGAGGTCTCGCTGTTGATCTCGCCGGTGGCGACGAGCACGGTGCCCGACTTGTTCCGGCGTTCCTTCACGGTCAGAGTCATTGCATTCCCCTCATGTTGGGGCGCCCCCCGTTGAGCGCTACTTCCGGTTCACCGGCCGGAGCCGGACCTTGACCTTGACCCGTCCCTGGACGTCGGGGAGGTGGACGGTCAGCTCGTCCGCGTCGAATTCCTCGTACGGCTTCTCGTCGATCTCCACGGACGCGATCCGCACCGAGCCCGCGGGCAGCAGGTCGGGTGAGACGCGCAGGGTCCGGCCGGGCAGGTCGGTCGGGTCGGGCTGGAAGTGGAAGTCCATCTCCCGGCCGTTGACGAGCAGGTTGTTGTAGACGGCGGCGAGGTAGCAGAGCTCCGCCGAGTGGTACATGGACATCGAGTGGCTGCCCTTGAGCCGCTCGGTGCCGAGCAGGTACGGCGTGCCGCTGGCGAGCACGTTGAAGTACACGGCTCCCTCGTCGTGGTCGAGGAAGAAGGTGTTGTAGAAGGCCTGCGCCTGCCGGGCCTCGCGCAGGTTCGCGTCGCCGCCGACCGTGCCGCCCAGGATGAGGTAGGCGAGGATCGCCTGTTCCTGCTGCCACCAGGCCTTGCGGTCGTGCCAGGCGAAACGATACGTCTCCTCGTCCCCCCGCTTCACCCGCTCCACCACGTCGTACCAGCCGCCCCGCTGGACGTCGCTGCCGACGGCCGGCATGATCTGGCCGATCTTCCGGGCCAGCTCCTCGTAGGCCGGCTTGGCCTTCAGGGAGTTCATCCGCATCAGGTTCCAGGCGATCTTGAGGTTGTGCCCGACGACCGCGCGGTTCTGCTGCCAGCTGTGCGCGGTGTCGTGCGACCAGTCGCGGAAGAAGCGCTCCTGGACGAACGGGCTGTTCTTGTAGTCCGGGAACCGGTCCGCGATGGTGTCGAAGGTGTACTCCAGGAAGTCGGCGTACTTCTGCTCGCCGGTCGCCAGGTACAGGTTGATCAGGTACGCGGGCGCGTGGTCGCCGACCGAGTTCCAGTTCTTGCGCTCGGCGTTCTCGCCCAGCGACTCGTGGTCGGGGCTGAAGAGGATCGGGTCGATGTGCGAGTAGTAGCCGCCCTGCTCCTCGTCCTTGAAGAACTTGTCGAAGAGGCGGATGGTGGCGTCCGCGTCGTTCCTGATCCGGGCGTCACCGGTGACCCGGTAGGTCTGGACGGGGCCGGCCAGCGCGTAGATCTGCTCGTACATCGGGATCGCGTCGTAGTCGTCGGAGAACTCCGAGGTGAACAGCTTGCGCTCGCTGTCCCCGTCGACGCTGATGCCGTGGTACCAGAAGACCACGTCCTCCTCGGTGTCGACGACCCGCATGTGCTTGCGCAGGTACTCGGTGCCGCGCTCGGCGATCTCCAGGTACTCGTCCTTGCCGGTCAGCAGGTAGGCCGAGGCCATGCCGTAGACCAGCCGGGAGATCGTGTCGGTCTCCTGGACGTGGCTGGCGGTCTTGTCCCCGCCGAGACGGATCTCGGTGCGGTACTGCGTGAAGTCCACCGGCCCGTCGCCGAACTGGGCCCGCTTGTAGAAGTCGGCCAGCGACTCGATCTGCTTGATCCACCAGCCGGTCTCCTCGAACCGGTAGTCCTCGGCCCCGCGGCCCAGGAACACCAGCCGCTTGGCCTCGAACCGTCCGTCCCCCTCCGGGTAGTGGACCCCGTAGGCGAAGAGGAAGCGGCCCGGGGAGAGCATCTCGTCGATGTGCCCGGAGGCGTCGATGTACGGCTCGTCCAGGTTGCGCACGAGCTCGGCACTGGGGTCGCCGGCGAGGGAGACCTCGAACTCGCGCTCGTCCGCGGTCTTCAGGCGCAGCAGTCGCGCCCCGGAATCGAAGCGGACGACGTAGCCCGCGATCGTGTCGGAGAAGGAGAAGCCGGGCGTGCCCGCCATGTCATGCACCGTCCTTGTCGTGTGAGCGGTCGTCCTCGAATCCCTGACTGACCTCGACGATCACCCCGTCGGGATCGCGGACCCACACGGTCCGCCACCCACAGATGAAGTCGTCGAAGTCCAGCGGCCCCAGGGTCACCTCGGCCGCGTCGCCCAGCTCCGCGAGGAACGCGTCGACGCTGTCGGTCTGGAAGGCCAGGTGCCGTATCCGGCCCGGGGCCGGCGGGCCGTCCTCGTGCGCCGTGCGGGCCGGCTCGGCCCCGGCCGCGAAGAGCTCCAAGTACGCGTCCCCCTTGCGCAGGAACACGATCCGGGCCTCCCCGAGGTCGACCACCCGGGCCCGGGTGAAGCCGAAGTGACGGGTGTAGAACTCCTCGGTGGTCTTCTGGTCCGCGCAGTTGAGGCCCACGTGCGACCAGACCATCGCGCCCGGCATCAGCCGGCCCTCCGGCCCCGCCCGGCGGCGAGCAGCTCGATGATCCGGCGGGCGAAGAGGTGGTGGTGGGCTCCGGTACGGCCGGTCACCAGGTCCCCGTCCACCACCACGTCCTCGTCCACGTACTCGGCGCCCATGTTGCGGACGTCGCCGATGAGGTTGTTGTGGCAGACGACCTTGCGGCCGCGCACCTTGCCCGGGATCGAGGACGCCAACCACATGCCGTGGCAGATGATCCCCTTGAGCACCGTCGGCTCCTCGAACGCCCGGCGCAGCAGCTCCGTCGCCGGGGCCGGTACGTCCACGTCCTCGGTGTAGCGCAGCCGGTCGGCGACCATGCCCGAGGGCACGATGAGCGCGGAGTAGCCGCGCAGCTCCTCGTCGGCCAGCCCCTCCAGGGAGCGGTCGGCGGTGAAGGGCGCCCGGTACTCGTGCCCGGTGAAGGTGAGGGAGTCGTTGCCCCACAGCCGGGTCAGGAAGTCGACCTCGGCACCCTCCTCCGCGAACCGGCGCTGGTAGTAGAAGATCTCGGGCTCGTAGAAGTCGCTCTCGACCAGGACCGCGATCCGGGTCCCGGACAGCGCTCCCTCGCGCAGGACCACGTCAGGCACGGGATTCCCCCCTGTTCCGGCCTCCGATGAAGTCCGCCGCGCGTTCGGCGATCATCGCGATGGCGGTGTGGCAGTTGCCCGACGGGACGGCGGGCATCACGCTCGCGTCGACGACGCGCAGGTTGCGCACGCCGTGCACCCGCAGCTCGGGGTCGACGACGGAGAGGTCGTCGACGCCCATGCGGCAGGAGCCGGCCTGGTGGTGGTAGCTCTCCGCCTTCTGCCGCACGAAGGTCCGCAGCTCCTCGTCCGAGACGTACCCCGGCCCCGGCTGGAGCTCCTGCTTGTACCAGGGCGAGAAGGCGGAGGTCGCGAAGAGCTCCCGGGCGGTCCTGACGCCCTGCACCATCCGCTCCAGGTCCCACCGGTCGCCCAGGTAGTTCGGGTGGATCAGCGGGTGGGCCAGCGGATCGGCGCTCGCGAGCCTGATCCAGCCCCGGGAGACCGGGCGCACGACGCCGGGCAGGATGGACACCGTGTTCGGGTGGTCCTGGCCGACGATCACGTCGAACGGGACGTGGACGAAGGCGATCTGCAGGTCCGGGGCCGGCAGACCGGGCCGCGAGGACAGGAACAGAGCGCTCTCGGAGAGGTTCTGCGCGGGTGGCGGCAGTTCCTGTGTGACCTCGGCCATGAGCCCGGTCAGCACGTGGTTGTGGAAGTTCTCCCCGACCCCGGGCAGGGCCGCGGTGACCTCGATGCCGTGCTCGCCCAGCTGCTCGGGGTGCCCGATCCCGGAGAGCATCAGCAGCTTCGGGGACTCGATCGCCCCGGCGGCCACGATCACCTCGCGCCGGGCCCGTACGGTGTGCCGGCCGGGCGCCGCCGCCCGGCTGTGGCCGTCGCGCACGGTGCGGCCCGGGATCTGGTCCGGGGCCCGGAGCTGTTCGTACTCGACGCCGGAGCAGGTGTCCCCGTCGAAGAGCAGCCGGGTGGTCTGGGCGTTGGTGCGCAGGGTCAGGTTGGGCCGTTCCAGCGCCGGTTCCAGGTAGGCGGCCAGGGTGCCCTGGCGGCGGCCGTCGGCCACGTCGATGTGGTGCCAGCCGGTGCCGAAGAGACCGCGCCGGGGGCCGTCGGTGTTGAAGTCGGCGATCTCCCGGTGGCCCAGTTCGACGGCCGCGTCGATGAAGGCGCGGGAGACCGGGTTGGGTCCGTGGAGGCCGGCGTTGGTGACCCGCTGCGGGCCGCCGGTGCCGGTGGTGGGCGCGGTGGGGTCCTCCTGGCCCTCCAGCAGGGCGAAGTACGGGAGCACGTCCTCGTACGCCCAGCCGGCCGCGCCCTGGTAGGCCCAGTTGTCGAAGTCCGAGGCGTGGCCCCGGATGTGCATCATGATGTAGAGGTTGCTGCTGCCGCCGGGCGCCTTGCCGCGCGGTTCGTACGTACGGCGCCCGCCCAGGCCCGGCTGCGGGACGCTGGTGTAGCCCCAGTCGACGGGCCCGCCCAGCAGCTTGTACCAGGAGGACGGGTCGTCCACCTCGGGCGGGATCCGGGAACCGCCCGCCTCCAGGACCAGGACCGAGACGTCCGGGTCCGCGGAGAGCCGGTTCGCGAGGACGCTGCCGGCGGTGCCGGAGCCGACGATCACGTAGTCGTACTGCTCTGTGGCCACGGGTGCGTTCCTCCCTCTCAGTCCTGGCCCAGCACCTGGAAGGGGACGGTGTCGTGGTAGTTCGCCATGTAGGCGATGCGTCCGTCCACGATCCGGAAGAAGTTCATGACCTCGGCCTCGATCGCCCCGCCGGAGGCGCTGACGGCGGTGAGGTGGGAGACGGCCGCCGCCTTCTCCCCGTCTACGAGGAAGTGCACGGGCTCGTTGCGGAAGACCCGGTACATGGTCCCCATGCCCTTCATCATCGAGCGCAGGGTCTCCAGGCCCTCGATGTGTCCGGCCAGCTGCTCGTCCATGACCTGGTCCTCGGCGAACAGGTCGCACCAGCGGTCCCAGTCGCCGGCGTTGGCGTACTCGTAGTACTTGGTGAGGATCGTTCGGGCGTCGTCCGTCGCGCTCACTGCAGTCATCCCCCTATCGGTCCCTGCGGGTTCCGTCCGGCGCGAAGGGCGCCCAGAACTGGCTGAAGGCGGAGGCGGTGTCGCCGAAGAGCCCGTCGCGGCCCTCGACGATCCGGCCGTCCCGCCAGCGCATGAAGTGGAAGACCGGGTAGTCCATCCGCTCGTACGGGGTGGTGCTCTCCGGGTCCGCGCCGTCCCGCAGGGCCACGTTGCGGCACACGTCGGCGCTGCAGTCCTCGCCGACCAGGACCGCCTCCAGGTCCATCCGGAAGGTGCCGCCCGTGAGCTTGTGGGTCTGCCCCATCAGCTCCAGGAAGGCGTCGAGGCTCTCGTACCAGCCGGCGAGGGGGTGGTTGCCCGGCACCAGCCAGCGCAGGTCCTCGGAGTAGTACTCCAGGATGCGGGCCCGGTCGCCGGAACCGAGGGCCCGGTAGGCCGCCTCGACGCGCTCGCGCGTCACTTCGGTCATCGTGGCCGTCCTCTCAGAGCGAGACCGAACCGGGCATCGGCGCCAGGTCGTTGACGGTGTACTGCTTGATCTGCGGCCCGTCCGGGCCGGCCACCACGGTCCATGTCTGGTCGGCGTCGAAGCCACCCCACTCGCTGCGGGCGGCAGGCGCGTCCCAGATCTTGAACTGCCAGTTGACGAGGACCCGGACGACGGCCCGGTCGCCCTCGATGACCGGCTCCACCTTGGTGACCGTGTGCACCTCGTCGAAGAACCGGTTGGTGACGGCGGCGTACCAGCGGGCGAAGTCCTGGTGTCCGCGGAAGGTGTCCTCGGGGACCTTGAACTCCAGGTCCTCGGTGATGAGGGCGAGCACCTGTTCCAGCGGCAGGTGCCGGTCCAGGGCCACGTACCAGTTCTCGGTGAAGGTGCGGATCGCGTCCTCGGTCAGCCGCTCGGCGGGCATGCGGTCTCCTCCTGTCCGTGGGTGTCGGTCGGGTCAGATCTGGATGTCGACGAGGTACGGGCCGGGGTGCGCCAGCATCCGCGCGACGGCGGCCACCGCCTCGTCCGGCTTCTCCACCCGGGTTCCGTCGGCGCCCAGCGCCCTGGCCAGGCCCGCGAAGTCGATCTCGGGGTGAGCGAGGTCGAAGGAGCCCGGATAGGGGTGCTCGGCGATGTCCCGCTCGCGCCAGTACTGGGCGATGTTGTCGTCGAGGAGGCGGTACTTGCGGTTGTTGCAGACCACGAACTTGGCATCGATCCCGTACCGGGCCGCCGTCCACAGCGCCTGGTGGGTGTACATCGTGCCGCCGTCGCCCGCGAAGCCGACGACGAGCCGGTCGGGGTGGGCGAGCTTGGCGCCGACCGCTCCCGGGAAGCCCACGCCCAGCGATCCGCCCCGGGTCAGGTGGTAGTCCCCGGGCCGCTCCGGCGGCAGGTACCGGGTCACCAGCGGCGAGGTGGTCAGCGCCTCGTCGAAGACGATCAGGTCCCGCCCGGTGCGCTCGGCCAGCGTCCGCAGGAAGACGGCCATCGGCGTGCCGTCGTCGTCCGCCGCGAGGTCCGCACGGGCCCGCTCCCGGGTCCGTACGTCCAGCCGCGCGGCGGCCGCGGCCCGCTGCGCCGGGGTCAGCCGCTGCTCCAGTACGCCGGCCAGCGCGCGCAGCGCGTGACGCGGGTCGGCGGCCAGCCCCAGGTCCACGGGGTGGTTCTTGGCGATCTCGTAGGCGTTCAGGTCGATGTGCACGACCTTCGCGCCCGGCCGGAAGGGGTTCTCCAGTTCGGGGAACACCTCCGGGAAGACGTAGGTGCCCACGATCAGCACCGCGTCCGCGTTCCCGACCAGCTCCTTGCTGTGCGGGCCGAACATGTGGCCCGTCTGGCCGCGCCGCAGCGGGTGCGGGGCGGCGATGTTCACCTCCGAGGAGTCGACCTCGAAGACGTCGGCGCCCAGCAGTTCGGCGACGGCGACGAGTTCGGCCTGCGCCCCGGAGAGCGCCACCCCGTCCCCGACCAGGACCACCGGCCGGGCGGCGCCGGCGAGCAGTGCGGCCGCCCGCCCCACCGAGGCCGGCGAGGGGGCCACGTCGGTGAGCGGCACCGTGGCGGGCAGCACGGGCTCGGAGTTGAGCTCGTCCAGCACGTCCATGGGCAGCGCCACGAAGACGGGGCCGCGCGGCGGGGTGAGGGCGATCTTCACGGCCCGCCGCACCGTGCGCAGCACGGACCGCGGGTCGGTGACCCGGGTCGCGTACTTGGTGACGGGCCGGGCCATGGCCACCAGGTCGCAGGCCATCTGCGCGTCCATGGCGTCGTAGCGCACCCCGGCGTCGCCAGCGACCACGACGAGCGGGGTGTGGCCGCGCAGCGACTGGTAGAGCATGCCTATGCCGTTGCCCAGACCCACGCCGGAGTGCAGCTGGAGCAGGGCCGCGCCGCCCGTGGCGCGGGCGTAGCCGTCCGCGATGCCCGCGGCCACGGTCTCCTGGAGCGCGAGGACGTAACGGAAGTCCGCCGCCGCGTCCACCGCGTCGAGGAATCCCTGTTCCACCGTTCCCGGATTTCCGAACATCACCTTCAGGCCGTCGGCCTTGAACTGCTCGATCAGCCTTTCCCGGCCGGGAGTCGCTTCGGCGTTCACGATATTCCCCCCTTTTTCTCCCGCGGATCGCAGAATTACCAGCCGTAGCGGGTGAGGCCGTCTTCCAGGACTTCCACGATCTTCTGCCCGGTGAGGTAGGAGTCCGGGGTCGAACGTCCCGTCACGAAGGGATAGTCGACGATCACGGAGACCGGCTTGCCGAAATTCCCGTGATAGGCGCCGCGCGGGCCCGTGGCATCGCGCAGGATGTACTCCAGCGGGTACGGGGGCGGGCCCATGTTGAAGTCGGTACCGAGGAATCCGGTGCCGTCCTTGTAGTCGTACTCCTTGCAGTGGCCGGTCACGTGCTTGCCCCAGACGATGCTCTTGCGGTCGTCCCAGTCCCGGGCGAAGGCCAGACAGGCGACCCCGTAGCACTCGGCGGCCACGACCTTGCCGGCCTTCTCGAAGGCCAGGATCAGGGCGTGCACGCGCTCGTTGTTGGCGAGGTCGGCGATGGGGCCGCTGCCTCCGACGATGAGG
The DNA here is from genome assembly GCF_041862025.1 of Streptomyces sp. AB3(2024). Taxonomy (NCBI): domain Bacteria; kingdom Bacillati; phylum Actinomycetota; class Actinomycetes; order Kitasatosporales; family Streptomycetaceae; genus Streptomyces; species Streptomyces sp. AB3(2024). The sequence goes on along the minus strand of NZ_JBGWAB010000018.1, from coordinate 36,406 downwards.
ATCGCGTCGAAGTCCGCGATGTCGGCATCGAGTTTGTCCAGGTCGCGGTGGTACTGCTCCAGCTTGCGCAGATAGCCCTCGTCGCTCGTGTACGGGCGCTCGGGCACCCAGGCCTCGATGTCGAGCGGCGAGTCGAGCCGGCTCGACTGCTCGAACTCACGGCCCAGCCGGGCGTTCTCCTCGGTGGTCACCGAGCGGCCCAGCGGGGGGTCGATGTAGTTCGCGTCGAGGCTCGGCGGAAGTGCGTGGGCGCGCTTTCCGGTCGGCGTGGCGAATACGGTCTCATAGCCCCGATCGTCGAACTTCGATACGGGACCGATCAGCTCCTCGGCCCAGTAACCGTGTTCGGAGACAATGACCAGAATCTTTCTGCTCACAGATTCCTCCAGGCGCCGCCTGTTGTCGTTGGCGTCCCCCACACTGCGTGCGCCCGGTGCCCGCGTCAAAGGGCCCGAATACGACTTCGTGAGGTAGCGGGCAAGGTGGTCCGGGCACCTCACGTAGTCGTCCCGCGAGGTCATGAAGTACCCGCCGGACTTCCTGACCTCGGCCGGATCGATGAACCTTTCCCGGATCCCCGACTTATGGTCTGGACGCGCCGTGGACCCCGGGCGGGCCGGGGGGCACGAGTGCGCGAGGAGAGGGACGGGGACGATGACGATGGACCTGTTGTGCACACACGTCGACCGGATACGTCCGGTGAAGGCCGGCTCCGAGGGCTGTGAGGAGTGCCTGCGGTCCGGTGACGGCTGGGTGCACCTGAGGATGTGCCTGAGCTGCGGGCACGTCGGCTGCTGCGACTCGTCGAAGAACCGTCACGCCACACGGCACTACCGGACCACCGATCACCCCATCGCGGCCTCGCACGAGCCCGGCGAGGACTGGGCCTGGTGCTACGCCGACAAGCTGATGCTGGACCCGGCGTGAGCGCGGCCCGGGAGGGCGCCACCGCCCCCTCCACCACACCCTCCACCACCCCCGCCACCACCGCCGACGCCCCGGCCGGCGCCGGGGCGGCCACCGAGCGCGCGGAGAGCCGCAAGCCGGTCATCCTGGCCGTGGACGACGACCCGCAGGTGCTGCGGGCCGTCCGCAGGGACCTGCGCAGTGCCTACGGCGACCGATACCGGGTGCTCGGCGCCTCCTCCGCGGCCGACGCCCTCAAGATCCTGGACTCCCTCGACGAGCGCGGTCACGACCCGGCCCTGTTCCTCGTCGACCAGCGGATGCCCGACGTGACCGGCGTGGAGTTCCTGCTGGAGGCCGTCAGCCGGTTCCCGGACGCGCGCCGGGTCCTGCTCACGGCGTACGCGGAGACCGACGCCGCGATCACCGCCATCAACCGGGTGCGGCTGGACTACTACCTGCTCAAGCCCTGGGACCCGCCCCACGAGCGGCTCTTCCCGGTCCTGGACGACCTGCTCTCCGACTGGCTGGCCACCTACCGGCCGGCGTACGACGGGATCATCGTCGCGGGGCACCTGGTCTCCCCCGGCACCCACGCCGTCCGGGACTTCTTCACCCGCAACGGGCAGCCGTTCCGCTTCCTGAACGTCGAGCGCGACCCCGAGGCCCTGACGGTGATCGCCGCGGCGCAGGCGGACGCCGCGCTCCCGCTGGTGCGCTTCCCGGACGGATCGGTGCTCTCCGCCCCGAGCGACACCGAGCTGGCCCGGCGCCTCGGCCTGGCCACCACCGCCTCCCGCCCGCACTACGAGTGCGTCATCGTCGGAGCCGGACCCGCCGGGCTCGCCGCCGGGGTGTACGCGGCCTCCGAGGGCCTGTCCACGCTGATGCTGGACTCCCGCGCCCCGGGCGGCCAGGCCGGCACCTCCAGCCTGATCGAGAACTACCTCGGCTTCCCCTCGGGCCTCTCCGGCGGCGACCTGACCCGCCGGGCCACCATCCAGGCCGCCCGGTTCGGCGCCGAGATCCTGCACCCCGTCGAGGTGATCTCCCTGACCCGGGACGACCCGGCGAAGATCCTGACCCTGGCGGACGGTACGGAGATCAGCGCCGAGACGGTACTGCTGGCGACCGGGGTCTCGTACAACCGGCTGGACGCCCCCGGCGCGGACCGGTTCGAGGGTGCGGGGCTGTACTACGGCGCGGCCACCACGGAGAGCTCGGCCTGCATCTCGCAGCACGTGTTCATCGTGGGCGGCGCCAACTCGGCCGGGCAGGCCGCCGTCCACTTCGCCAAGTACGCGGCCCGCGTGACCATCCTGGTGCGCGCCGCCTCCCTGGACGCGAGCATGTCGCGCTACCTGATCGACGAGATCGAGCGGACCCCGAACATCGAGGTCCGGGTGCGCACGACGGTGGTGGCGCTGGACGGCGGCGAGCACCTGGAGCGGATCACCCTGCACGACGCCGACACCGGTGCGGACACGGTGACCCCGGCCCGGTTCATGTTCACCTTCATCGGCGCACGCCCGCACACCGACTGGCTGGCCGGGGTGGTGGAGCGCGACGAGTACGGCTTCGTCCTCACCGGCTCCGACCTGATCGCCAACGGCGGCGAACTCCCGGCGGAGTGGAGCCTGGAGCGCGCCCCCTACCCGCTGGAGACCAGCGTCCCCGGGGTCTTCGCGGCGGGCGACGTCCGGGCCCACTCGGTCAAGCGGGTCGCCTCGGGCGTCGGCGAGGGCGCCATGGCGGTGTCGCTGATCCACCGCTACCGCTCGATGGGCTGAGAGCGAACGGCCGAACCCTTGCGATCAAGAGGAGAGCGGATGCAACGTTGATTACATGATTACAGCCGAACAGAGCGAGAAGCTCCGCGCGTGGTTCGCCGAGCGCCTGCCGGTGGACGTCTACGAGTCCCTCGTCTCGGTCACCGTCGACCGGGAGGAGATCACGGTCGTCGGCACCGCCCCGGCGGCCGAGTCCGTCAAGGAGTTCCGCGAGCGCACCCGCGAACAGCGCATCGAGGTCGCCCGGGAGGCGGAGGAGCTCTACCGCCGCAAGGTCGCCTGGGGCGTGCGTTCGGGTGAGGAGACCACCCTCTTCACCCACCTCGCCGTCCCCGTCATGACCCGGCTGCGCCAGTCCGAGCGCCAGGTGCTCGACACCCTGGTCGCCGGGGGCGTGGCGCGCAGCCGGGCGGACGCCCTGGCCTGGTGCGTCCGCCTCGTCGGGAGCAACACCGACACCTGGCTCGCCGAGCTGCGGGAGTCCCTCGACAAGGTGCGGCAGGTCCGCGCCGAGGGCCCGGACATCCAGAAGTCGCAGTCCGAGTAGGGGAACCCCTCGCCGGGCACGCATGATCCCGGAAGGGTAGCCGGGACCACCTGATCCCAGGGAGAGGCACGCACACCATGACCACGACCGTCGAGTACATCCGCTACCGGATCGCCTCGCAGGACCAGAAGGCGTTCGAGGAGGCGTACGCGAGGGCCGCCGAGGCCCTGGCCGCCTCGCCCGAGTGCATCGACTACGAGCTGGCCCGCTGCGAGGAGGAGAAGGAGCGCTACATCCTCCGCATCCGCTGGACCTCGATCGACGACCACCTGAACGGCTTCCGCAAGGGCGAGCACTTCCCGGCGTTCTTCGGCGCCATCCGCCCGTACGTGACGGCCATCGAGGAGATGCAGCACTACCTCGTGACCGGCGTGGCGGGTCCGGGAAAGGCCGCCGGCCAGTCATGAGCACCACGCCCACGATCTACGAGTGGATGGGCGGTGCGGAGGCCATGCGCCGCCTCACCGACGTCTTCTACGCGCACGCCCTGCAGGACGAGATCCTGGCCCCGGTCTTCGCCGGCATGGACTCGGAGCACCCCCAGCACGTCGCCGTCTGGCTGTCGGAGGTCTTCGGCGGCCCGGCGCAGTACACGGCGCACCACGGCGGCCACCAGCACATGGCCACCAAGCACCTGGGGCGCGGCATCACCGAGAAGCAGCGCCGCCGCTGGGTGGACCTGCTGCTGGACACGGCCGACGAGGTCGGCCTCCCGACGGACCCGGAGTTCCGGGCGGTGTTCGTCTACTACATCGAGTGGGGCACCCGGATGGCCCTGATCTACTCGGGCCCCAACCCGCCGCCGGTGGACGCGGCGAAGATCCCGGTCTGGTCCTGGGGCCAGACCCCGCCGTGGGTCCCCAAGACCGCGGCGAACGGGTAACCACCGTGGGGGCGGCCGGGGCCGCCCCCACGGGCGTTCCCGGGCCCCGGGGCCCTCAGCCCCGGCGGGGTCCGGGGCGCGCGGCCCGGGACGGCGCCCCGTCCGGAGCGGACCCGGCCAGCAGCACCGTCAGCGGCGCGGCCCCCTCGGCCTCGCGCCAGAAGTCCACGGCCTCCTCCAGGACCTCCCGCAGCGTCTCCCAGTCCTGCGGACGCTCGGCCGCGTACCCGCGCCAGGAACCGACCACGAGCAGCCTCCCGGGCGCCGGCGGCAGCCACGACAGGTCCACCAGTACGTCGGCCAGCGCGTCCCAGTTCCCGCCGAACCACTCCGGCGCCCGCAGGGCGTCCGCGCACCGCCGCATCAGCGCGGCCTTGCTCCGCACGCCGTCCAGGTCCAGCCGTACGACGTCCCAGCCCGCCTCCTCGGCGGCGGCCAGCGCGGGGGCGAGCGGCTGCGGGTCCAGGCTCATCGGAGAACCGCCTTGAAGGTCTGGTAGTGGTCGTCCGTGTAGTAGAACTCCCCGGCCCCGCCGGTCACGATCCGCCGGGCCCCGCGGTCGCGTTCGCCCGGGGTGCGCACGGTGAACTCGTGGTAGTAGCCGCGTTTCTGCTTCGGCAGGACCTTCTCGAAGTTCCCGAAGACGGTCCCGTCCTGCCGGTACGCGTACGGCCCGCCCCTGTCGATCAGGGCCAGGACCTCGCGCGCCTGCTGCGGCAGCGCGTCGGCCCGCACGGCGGCCATCCCCCTGGCCCACCCGGGGACGTCGCGGGCACCCGCGCTGGTACCCGCGCCGGCGCTGGCGGCGGGCGGCGGGGCGGACTTCCCTCCGCAGCCCACCGCACCGACCAGCACGGCGCACAGGAACAGAGCCCCCAGCACATGCAGCAGCGACCGGGGCACGTTCCGAAAGATCATGCACCGATCGTGCCAAATATCCGATTCGCTCGCGAATCGCCTGATGGCGTCAGAACACTGACGGACTCAGAGCACGGACATCTTGGTGTACGGACTCAGGATTCGTTTCTGGACCGACCCGAAGTCGACGAGGACGGCGATCCCCTCCTCGATCCCGACGACACGGCCGAGGCCGTGCTCGTCGTGACTCACCCGGTCGCCGACGCTGAACTGCCGGAGCGGCGGTTCCACGGGGGCCTTGAACGGGCTGGACGGCAAATGGCGGCGAGGTACTGCTGACTTAGTCATCGAAGCCAGTATGCGCCCCCGGGGCCGCCCCGCGGCCCGCTGTTCGGGTCTCGATTCCGGCACCATCCGCATCACCGGCCGGCGCGGCCGCCCCGTCAGTCGTCCGGGTCGGCCCGGTCGAGCGCCGGACGGAGCCCGGGAGCGGACTCGGTGAGCAGGTAGTCCGCGACCGCCGTGTCCGTGACGAGGCTGGTCACCAGCCCGGAACGGAGCACCGCCCCGATCGCGGAGGCCTTGCGCAGGCCGCCCGCGATCGCCACGACCTCGGGGATCCGGCGCAGCCGGTCCGCCTCGACGGTGATGCAGCGCTCGCCGAGGTCGCGCCCGACCCTTCGGCCTTCCGAGTCGAAGAGGTGCGCGGACATCTCCGCCGCGACGCCGAGGGAGGCGTAGTGCGCCCGCTCCTCGTCGGTCAGCATGTCGTGGACCGTGGAGATGCCGGGCTCCCAGGAGCCGATCGAGACGGCGGCGACCGTCACCTTGTCGAAGTACTCGAAGGCCCGTGCGATGCCCGTCTGGCTGCGCAGGGCGGCCGCGGTCGCCGGATCCGGCAGCAGCATCGGGGCGTAGATCGGGTGCGCGTCCCCGCCGGAGACCTGCGCGGCCCGGCGGACGGCCTCCACGGAACCGCGCTCCGCCGTCCCGGCGTCGTACACGCCGGTCAGCTGGACCACGGTGCAGGGGGGCAGCCGGTGCAGGGAGGCGGCCATGTGGATGGTGGAACGCCCCCACGCCAGCCCCAGCACGTCGCCCTCGTTGACGAGCTCGCCGAGCAGGTCGGCGGCGACCGCGCCGAGGTTCTCCGGGTCCGGAGCGTCCTCGGTGGCGTCGGCCGGCGACTCCACCACGACCGCGTGCCGCAGCCCGTACCGGGCGCGGAGCGCGTCGGAGCGCTCCGCGTCCAGTTCGGCCGGCACCCGGATCTCGATGCGTACGAGGTCGCGTTCGAGGGCGGTCTCCAGGACCCGGGCCACCTTGAAGCGGCTCACGCCGAACTCCTCGGCGATCTGGATCTTGGACTTGCCCTCCAGGTAGAAGCGACGGGCCATGGCCGCCGCCTGCACCAGCTCCGCGGGTCCCATCCGCAGGGCTGACCGTCCCGCCGACATTGCAGACACCGCGTTCTCCTCACTGCTGTTCACACTGTCGTGTTCACACTCTCGACTCGCCGTTCATCCTGTCAGATCCGACGGCCGTTGATCAGCCTGGACGGCTTCCGTTCACCGAGCTGTTCATCAAGCCTCGCTCAGTGGTCGCACGCCCAGGGGGCTGCGGCGATCGCCGCACCCGCCTGCTCACGCAGGGTCCGCACCGCGGCGGCCGGGTCGACCGCCCCGTAGACCGCACTGCCCGCGACGAACACGTCGGCGCCGGCCTCCGCCACCCGCTCGATCGTGGAGGCCGAGACCCCGCCGTCGACCTGGAGCCACATCTCCAGCCCGTGCTTGGCGATCAGCTCCCGGGTCCGGCGGACCTTGGGCAGCATGATGTCGAGGAAGGACTGGCCGCCGAAGCCCGGCTCGACCGTCATGATCAGCACCATGTCGAGCTCGGGGAGGATGTCCTCGTACTGCTCGATCGGGGTGCCGGGCTTGAGCGCCATCGCCGCACGGGCCCCCTTCGCCCGGATCTCCCGCGCGAGGCGCACCGGAGCCGCGGCGGCCTCGGCGTGGAAGGTGACGGAACCGGCGCCGGCCTCCACGTACTGCGGCGCCCAGCGGTCCGGGTCCTCGATCATCAGGTGCAGGTCCAGCGGGATGTCCGTGGCGCGGCTCAGGGACTCCACGATCGGGACGCCGAGGGTGAGGTTCGGGACGAAATGGTTGTCCATGACGTCGACGTGCAGCCAGTCGGCCCCCTCGACGGCCCGTGCCTCGTCGGCGAGGCGGGCGAAGTCGGCGGACAGGATGCTGGGATTGATCTGAACGGCCATGCCCCCAAGCCTGCCATGCCCCCGGCCACTTCCGGCCACGGCCCCGCAACTCGGGCGACCCGCCCGCGGGGCGGCCCGACCGCGCGGTGGATCCGCGATATAGACCGCCCGTACACGATGCACCCCGGGGAACGTCGGACGAACAGACAGGACGGGGTGGCAAGGCCGTGTACCGGAACGACCGGATCCAGCAGGACGGGCAGCAGCGGGCGCTCACGGCGGGGCAGCTCTCCGTCTGGTACGGCCAGCAACTGGAGCCGGAGAGCGCCGCTTACCAGACGGGCGAGTACCTGGAGATCACCGGTGCGTTCGACCCGGAACTCTTCGCCCGCGCGCTGCGTCGCGCCGTGGCCGAGTCCGAGTGCATGCACCTGGTCTTCGACCGGGAGGCCGACGGCGGCGTGACCCAGCGCGTGGAGGTCACCGAGGACTGGCCGCTGCACTTCGTGGACGTGAGCGGCGAGACGGACCCGCGCGGCGCCGCCGTACGGTGGATGCGCGAGGACCTGGCCGGACCCGGCGGCCTCGCCCGCCCGCTGTTCACCGAGGCTCTCTTCCGGGAGTCCGAGGACCGGCACCTGTGGTACCACCGCATCCACCACATCGCCGTCGACGGGCTCAGCGGCGCGGTCATCGCGAAGCGGGTCGCCGGGGTCTACAACGCCCTCCTGGCCGGCGGCTCCGTCGAGGAGGGCGCCCTCGCGCCCCACGAGGTCCTGGTGGCCGCCGACGCCGCCTACCGGGCCGGCGAGGACCACCGCGTCGACGCGGAGTACTGGCACGGAGTCCTCGCCGGACGCCCGGAGGCGGTCACCCTGAGCGGACGCCGCCCGCTGCGCGACCTCCGGCCGCCCCTGCGGCACCTCGAAGGGATCGGGGCGCGGGAGGTCACGGCCCTGAAGGGGGCCGCCCGCGGCTTCCGCACGAGCCTGTCCGGCCTGGTCATCGCCGCCACGGCCGTCTACCTGCACCGGATGACGGGAGCCGGGGACCTCGTGGTCGGCATGCCCGCCCCGGGCCGGACCGGCGCGGCCGCGAAGGCCGTCCCGGGCATGACGTCCAACATCCTGCCGATCCGCCTCCGGGTGGATTCCGACACCTCCCTCGGCGATCTGTTCCGGCAGGTCGGCGACGCCGTACGGGGCGCCGTGCGCCACCAGCGCCACCGCTACGAGGACCTCGCGCGGGACTTCCGCACCGCCGACACCGGGGCCCTGTTCGGGCCGGTGGTGAACGTGGTCTCGTACGACTACGGGGTGCGCTTCGGCGACTGCCCGGTGGTCCCCCGCGGCCTGGCCACCGGGCCGGTCGACGACCTGAGCGTCAACGTCTACGACCGCGCGCACGACGGCAGCGTGGAGGTCGCCTTCGACGCCAACCCCGCCCGCTACGCGCCGGAGGCCACCGCCGCCCACGCCCGCCGCTTCCTCGCCCTCCTGGACTGGTTCGCCGGAGCCTCCCGGGAGGACCGGATCGGGGACGCGGACCTGCTCTTCCCCGAAGAACGCGCGGCCCTGACCGCCGAGCTGGACGCGGTGGCCCAGCGGCCGCGGGGCGCCACGCGGACCCTGGTGGAGCTGTTCGAGGAGCGGGCGGCAGCCTCCCCCGAGGCCGTCGCCGTGGTCTTCGGCGAGGAACACCTCACCTACGCGGAACTCGACGCCCGCGCCAACCGCCTCGCCCGCGCCCTCGCCACCCGCGGCGTCGGCCCCGAGGACCGCGTCGGCGTGGCCCTGCCCCGCTCGACGGAACTCGTCACCGCACTGCTCGCGACCCTCAAAGCGGGAGCCGCCTACGTCCCCCTGGACCCCGAGTACCCGGCCGACCGGCTCGCGTACATGCTCGACGACGCCACCCCGGCCGTCCTGATCACCACCACAACCGTCACCGACGCCGTCCCCGAACGCGGCGTCCCCCGACTCCTCCTCGACCACACCACCCTCACCGAAGAACTCGCCGGCCACTCCCCCCACCACCTCACCGACACCGAACGCACCTCACCACTGCTCCCCGAACACCCCGCCTACCTCATCTACACCTCCGGCTCCACCGGCCGCCCCAAGGGCACCGTGATCCCGCACGGCAACGTGGTGCGCCTCTTCCAGGAGACGGACCCCTGGTTCCGCTTCGGCCCCCGGGACGTGTGGACCTGGTTCCACTCCTTCGCCTTCGACTTCTCCGTCTGGGAGCTGTGGGGCGCGCTGCTGTACGGCGGCCGGCTCGTCGTCGTCCCCTTCGAGGTGAGCCGTACGCCGTCGGAATTCCTCGCGCTCCTGGTCCGCGAGGGGGTCACCGTGCTGAACCAGACCCCCTCCGCCTTCCACCAGCTGATGCGCGCGGACGAGGAGGACCCCGAGCTGGGCCGGCGCCTCGCCCTGCGCACCGTCGTCTTCGGCGGGGAGGCCCTCGACCCGGCCCGGCTGGCCCCCTGGTACGTCCGGCACGCGCAGGACGCGCCGACGCTGGTCAACATGTACGGGATCACCGAGACGACCGTGCACGTCACCCACCGCCCGCTCACCGCGGCCGACTCCGCGTCGGCCGCGGCCGCCGCCGAGGCCGGTACCGCCGCCGGCGGCCCGATCGGCCGGGGCATCCCCGACCTGGGCGTACTGGTCCTCGACGGGAACCTGCGTCCCGTCCCCACCGGGGTGGCCGGCGAGCTGTACGTCACCGGCGCCGGACTCGCCCGCGGCTACCTGAACCAGCCCGCCCTGACGGCGCAGCGGTTCCTCCCCTCCCCCTTCGGGGCTCCGGGCGGGCGCATGTACCGCACGGGCGACCTGGCACGGCGCGGCGCCGACGGGGAGCTGGAGTTCCTGGGCCGGGCCGACGACCAGGTCAAGATCCGCGGGTTCCGCATCGAGCCCGGCGAGATCGAGACGGTCCTCGTCGGCCACCCCGACCTCACGGAGGCCGCCGTGGTCGTCCGCGAGGACCGTCCGGGCGACCCCCGGCTCGTCGCCTACGTGGTGCCGGGCAGGCGTTCGCGCACCTCCGGGACGATCTCCGGCACGGCCCTGCGCTCGTTCCTGCTGGACTTCCTGCCGGACCACATGGTCCCGGCGGCGTACGTCACCCTGGACGCGCTGCCCCTGACCGTCAACGGGAAGCTGGACCGGCGCGCCCTGCCCGCCCCCGACCTCGTGTCCGGCGAACCGGGTCGGGGCCCGCGCGACGCCCGCGAGGAGGCCCTGTGCGCCGCCTTCGCCGAGGTCCTCGGCGTGGAGCGGGTCGGCATCGACGACTCCTTCTTCGCACTGGGCGGGCACTCCCTGTCGGCGGTCTCCCTGGTGGAGCGCCTGCGCGCCCGGGGCGTGAGCGTCGACGTGCGGACCCTGTTCACCTCGCCGACGGTGGCGAGCCTGGCCGCCGCGGCCGGCCGCGCGGCCGTCACCGTCCCGCCGAACGGCGTCCCGGCCGGGGGCACGGACACGCTCACGCCCCCGATGGTGCCGCTGGTCGACCTGGACGACGAGCAGCTGGCGCGGGTGGCCGCCGCCGTCCCCGGCGGTGCGCGCAACATCGCGGACGTGTACCCGCTGGCACCGCTCCAGGAGGGGATCTTCTTCCACCACCTGCTGGGCGCGGAGGGCGCCGGGAGCGCGGAGAGCGCCCACGGGGACCCGTACGTCATCTCGGCGGTCTTCGGCATCGGCACGCGCGTCGAACTCGACGGGTTCGTGACGGCGCTGCGCCGGGTGGTGGAGCGCCATGACGTCTTCCGGACCGCGGTGGTGTGGGACGGCCTCCCCGAGCCCGTCCAGGTGGTGCTGAGGGACGCACCCCTGCGCGTGACGGAGGTACCGCTGTCCACGACGGGGGACGCGGCCGTCGAGGAGCTGCGGACCCGCTGGAACGGGCCGATGGACCTCGCCCGCGCCCCGCTGCTCGACCTGCACGTCGCCCGTGACGCGGGCGCGGACCGCTGGCTGGTGCTGTACCGCTTCCACCACCTCATCGGCGACCACACCTCGCTGGACGTGGTCGCCCGCGAGGTGGGCGCCCTGCGCGCCGGGCGCGGGCGGGAGCTGCCCGCGCCGCTGCCCTTCAGGGACTTCGTGGCCCAGACCCGGCTGCGCGTCTCCCGGGAGGAGCACGAGGCCCACTTCCGGGCGCTGCTCGGGGACGTCACCGAGCCGACCGCCCCGTACGGGGTGCTGGATGTCCAGGGGGACGGCAGCGCCGTAGCCGAGGTGTCCGTGCCCGTGGATCCCGAGCTGGGCGAGCGGGTCCGGAAGGTGGCCCGCGAGCTGGGGGTGAGTCCCGCCACGGTGTTCCACGTCGCGTGGGCGCGGGTCGTGGCGGCACTGTCGGGCCGGGACGACGTGGTGTTCGGCACGGTGGTGTTCGGCCGGCTCCAGGCGGGCGCGGGCGCGGACCGGGTGCCGGGGCTGTTCATCAACACCCTGCCGGTACGGGCGAACGTGGCCGGGGTCTCGGTGGCGCAGGCGGCCCACGCGATGCGCCGCCGGCTGGCCGACGTACTGGTCCACGAGCACGCGCCGCTGACCCTGGCGCAGCGGGCCGGAGCCGTCGACCCGCAGTTGCCGCTGTTCACCACGCTCTTCAACTACCGCTACAGCACCGCGTCGGACGGCGCGGAGCCGGCCGCCCCGCCGATCGACGGCGTCGAATGGCTGCAGGCGGCGGAGCGCACCAACTATCCGCTCACGGCGGCCGTGGACGACCTCGGCTCGGGCTTCCACCTGATGGTCCAGGCGACCCCGCCCATCGACCCGGAGGTGGTCTGCGGCTACCTCCGCGCCACCCTGGAGCGGCTGACGGCGGCCCTCGCGTCGGCGCCCGACTCCCCGCTGCGGGAGGTCGACGTGGTCTCGCGGCAGGAGTGGGTGACGCTCACGGCCGGCGGGGACCCGGCGGGGCCGGCCTTCGTGCCCGACCACCGGGCGCTGGTGGAGCTGTTCGAGGAGCGGGCGGCAGCCTCCCCCGAGGCCGTCGCCGTGGTCTTCGGCGAGGAACACCTCACCTACGCGGAACTCGACGCCCGCGCCAACCGCCTCGCCCGCGCCCTCGCCACCCGCGGCGTCGGCCCCGAGGACCGCGTCGGCGTGGCCCTGCCCCGCTCGACGGAACTCGTCACCGCACTGCTCGCGACCCTCAAAGCGGGAGCCGCCTACGTCCCCCTGGACCCCGAGTACCCGGCCGACCGGCTCGCGTACATGCTCGACGACGCCACCCCGGCCGTCCTGATCACCACCACAACCGTCACCGACGCCGTCCCCGAACGCGGCGTCCCCCGACTCCTCCTCGACCACACCACCCTCACCGAAGAACTCGCCGGCCACTCCCCCCACCACCTCACCGACACCGAACGCACCTCACCACTGCTCCCCGAACACCCCGCCTACCTCATCTACACCTCCGGCTCCACCGGCCGCCCCAAGGGCGTGGTCGTCCAGCACCACAGCCTCGTGAACATGACCCACGCGGCGATCGACGCCAACCGGATCACCCCGCGGGGGCGGGTGCTCCAGTTCGCCTCCCCGAGCTTCGACGTCGCCACCATGGAAGTGTGGATGTCCCTGCTCGCCGGGGCCCGTCTGGTCATGGCTCCGGCCGCCGAACTGCTGCCGGGCGAGGGCCTGGTGACCCTGCTGAAGCGCTACGCGATCACCCACGCGGGCATTCCGCCCGTGGTCCTCGCCGCGCTCCCCGCCGACGCCCTGCCGGCCGGGATGACGCTGGTCGTGGGCGGCGAGTCCTGCACCCCGGCGCTGGTGGAGCAGTGGTCGGCGGGCCGCCGCATGATCAACCAGTACGGTCCGACGGAGACCACCATCTGCGCCACCATGAGCGGCCCGCTGTCCGGGGCCGTATCGCCCCCCATCGGCCGACCCATCGCCGGGACACGGGTGTTCGTCCTGGACGCCGCCCTGCGGCCGGTGCCGGCGGGGGTGCCGGGCGAGCTGTACATCGCCGGTGTGGGCCTCGCCCGCGGCTACCTGAACCGCCCGGACCTGACGGCGCAGCGCTTCCTCCCCTGCCCGTTCGGGGCGCCGGGCGAGCGCATGTACCGCACCGGCGACCTGGGCCGGTGGAACGTCGACGGGGAGCTGGAGTTCCTCGGCCGCGCCGACAACCAGGTCAAGATCCGCGGGTTCCGCGTCGAACTCGGCGAGATCGACGCCGTACTGGCCGGGCACCCGGGCGTCGACCGGGCCGCCGTGGTGGTCCGCGAGGACCGCCCCGGCGACAGGCGGCTCGTGGCCTACGTGGTCCCGACCGGGGACCGCCTCCCGGACGCCGACCCGGGCGGGGTGTCCGCCGCCGCGCTGCGCCGCTTCCTGGAGGGCTTCCTGCCGGCCCACATGGTCCCGTCCGCCTTCGTGTTCCTGGACGGACTGCCGGTGACCTTCAACGGGAAGCTCGACCACAAGGCACTCCCGGTGCCCGACCACACCCCCGCCGCCACGGGCCGCGCGCCCGTCACCGAGCTGGAGACCCGGCTGTGCGCGGTGTTCGCCGAGGTGCTCGCGGTGTCCGGGGCCGCGGCGGACGAGGACTTCTTCGCGCTGGGCGGGCATTCCCTGCTGGTGGTCCGGCTGCTGGCGAGGGTGTCGGCGGAACTGGGCGTACGCGTCGGGGTGCGCGAGTTCCTCGCGGCGCCCACCGCGGGCGACCTGGCCGCCCTGGTCGAGGACCGCCGGGCGGGCCGCACCCGCGGCCCGGTCGCCGTGGCCGGCGACGCCGACGCGTGGCTCGACCCGGGGCTGCGCTTCCCCGCGCCGGCCCCCGACGGGGCCGGCCGGGAGCCGCGCCGGATCCTCCTCACCGGGGCCACCGGGTTCGTCGGCGCCTTCCTGCTGCGGGAGCTGCTGACGCGGACCGCGCGGACCGGCGCCGAGCTGCTCTGCCTGGTCCGGGGGGAATCACCGGAGGCGGCCCGCGCCCGGGTGAACGGGGTTGCGGTCTCCTACGGCCTGGGGCCCCTCGCGGACGACCCGCGCGTGCGGGTCCTGCCCGGCGACCTGGCCCGTCCGTCGGTCGGCCTCGACGCGCGGACCTGGCGGGAGCTGGCGCACGGCGAGGGGGCGGTGGACGCGATCGTCCACTCGGGCGCCCACGTCCACCACCTCTCCCCGTACGAGCGGCTGAAGGCGGCGAACGTCGACGGGACGCGGGAGCTGCTGCGGCTCGCGGCGGAGGGCGGCGCCACGCGCGTGCACCACCTCTCCTCCCTGGGCCTCTTCCGCGCCGGAGCGGAGCCCCGGCTGATCACCGAGGACTCCGACACGGCGGACGAGACGCACCCGCTCGCGGACGGCTACGCCGCCGGCAAGTGGGTCGCCGACCGGATGGTGGGGCACGCCGTCGCCCGGGGCGCCGACGCCCGTGTCTACCGGCTCGGCCGCGTCTGGGCCGATTCCCGCCACGGGGCGGTCAACCCGGACGACATGTACTGCCGCCTGCTGACCACCTGCGCCGCGCTCGGCAGCGTCCCGCGCGACGCGGTGGCGTGGGCGGACCTGCTGCCGGCGGACGTCGCGGCGCGCGCCCTGGCCGCCCTGGTCCTCGACCGTGAGCCCACCGGCACCACCGGCACGGCCGGCGTCCGGCACCTCCACCACGTCCGTCCGGTCCACGCCCTGGACTTCCTCCGCGTGTACGACTCCCTGCACGGGACGCACACCCGGGAGGTCCCGCTCGGGGAGTGGCTGCGCGCGCTCCGGGAGGCCGGCGAGGCGGGCCGGGAGCTGCCCTTCCTGCCCTATCTGGACGCGTTCGAGGAGTACGCGCGCACCCTGGCGACGGGGCCGGTCCCGGCCGTCGACACCTTCCGCAGCCGGCGGACCGTGGAGCGGCTGGAAGCCCTCGGGGTGACGGTCCCGGAGATCGACGAGGCGATGATCACCGCGTTCTGGCGCCGCCTGGCCGCCACCGGCGACCTCGCGTAGGACGTCGAAGGGCCGGCGCCCCCCCCGCGCCCCCCCCCCCCCCCCCCGCGGGCCGGCCCCCCCCGCGCCCCCCCCCGGCCCGGACAACCCCTCCCCCCCGGCCGCCACCCCCCCCCCCACCCCTCCCCCCCCGGGGGCGTGCCTACGCCGTGCGGCGCAGCAGGGCGAGGTACATCGCGTCCGTGCCGTGCAGGTGCGGCCACAGCTGGACGTCGGGGCCGTCACCGAGGGCGGGGACGCCCTCCATGTAGGGGCGGGCATCGATCAGCTCGGCGGACACCGCGCAGGCGCCGGCGCCCCGGCCCTTGAGGACGTCGTCCACGACCACCCGGGTCTCCGCCAGGTGCGGGGAGCAGGTCGCGTATCCCACGACGCCGCCGACGCGCACCGCGGCGAGCGCCTCGCGCAGCAGCCCGCGCTGGAGCGGCGCGAAGCCCTCCAGGTCCTCGGGGCGCCGCCGCCAGCGGGCCTCGGGGCGGCGCCGCAGCGCGCCCAGACCGGAGCAGGGCACGTCCACCAGCACGCGGTCGAAGGACCCCGGCAGCCACGGGGGCCGGGTGCCGTCGGCCGCGATGACCTGGTACGGGCCCGGGTTCCCGGCCAGCGCGCGCTCCACGAGCCGGGCCCGGTGCGGCTGCTTCTCGGAGGCCAGCAGGAAGGCTCCGCGCCGCGCGGCCAGCGCGCCCAGCAGCGCCGCCTTGCCGCCGGGACCCGCACAGCCGTCGAGCCAGCGCGCGTCGCGCCCCTCGACGGGCACCGCGGCGAGGGCCATCGCCACCAGCTGGCTGCCCTCGTCCTGTACACCGGCGCGTCCCTCGCGGACGGCCTCCAGCGCGCCCGGCTCGCCGCCCTCGGCCATCCGCACCGCGTACGGGGACCAGCGCCCCGGCAGCGCCGAGTCCTCGCCGACGGCCTCCAGCAGCTCCTCGGGCGTGGACCGGCCGGGACGGGCCACCAGCGTCACCTCGGGCCGCTCGTTGTCGGCTTCGAGCAGGTCCTCGATCCCGGCGCGGCCGCCGCCCAGGGCGTCCCACAGGGCGCTGACGACCCAGCGGGGGTGGGAGTGGTAGACCGCGAGGTGTTCCTCGGCGTCGTCCTCGTACGGCGGGGCGACCCGCTCCAGCCAGCCGTCGAGGTCGTGCGCGGAGATCTTGCGGAGGACGGCGTTCACGAACTTGGCGCGGCCGTCACCGAGCACCACGCGGGCCAGTTCGACGCTGGCCGAGACCGCGGCGTGCGTGGGGATGCGGGTGCCGAGCAGCTGGTGGGCGCCGAGCGAGAGCACGTCCAGCACCGGCGGGTCGACCTCGCGCAGCGGCCGGTCGATGCAGGCCTTGATCACCGCGTCGTAGGTGCCCTGGCGGCGCAGGGTGCCGTAGACCAGCTCGGTGGCCAGGGCCGCGTCGCGCGCCTGGAAGCTCTCGTCCTGGCGGGCCTTCTTCAGCAGCGGGGGCAGCACGAGGTTGGCATAGGCGTCGCGCTCGTCCACCGCCCGCAGCACCTCGAAGGCCAGCATCCGGACGGGGTCCTTCTGGGGCCGGCGGTACGGCTTGGCCGGCCGGCCGCCCTGCTTGCCGGACGGCTTGCCGGCGCCTGCGGCGGCGGGACGACGACGGGGCTGTTCGCTCACGTGAAAGGTGCTCCGGGGTTACGAGGTACTGCGGTGGTGGGTCACGGGTACTGCCGGGCCCGCGCGGGGCGGACCCGTCGCGGAATCAGCCTACGTCGGCCGCGCCCAGGCGCTCGCCCGGAGCGATCCGCACCCCGCGGGCCCAGTCGGCGCCCTTCATCGGCTTCTTGCCCTGCGGCTGCACCCACAGCAGCTCGACGGCGTGCGAGCCGGTGCCGACGTACACGTTGTTCTTGGCGGGGGCCAGCACGCCCGGCGCGAGGTCGGTGCGGTCGGGGACGAGCCCGACGGAGATCAGCTTGAGCCGCTCGCCGCGGAAGACGGTCCACGCGCCCGGGGCGGGCGTGCAGCCGCGCACCACGCGGTCCGCGCGCAGCGCGGGGGCGTTCCAGTCGACGCGCGCGTCCTCGACCGTGATCTTCGGCGCGAGCGAGATCCCGTCGGCGGGCTGCGGCACGGCGCGCAGGGTGCCGTCCTCGATGCCGTCCATGGTCGCGGACAGCAGTCCGGCGCCGGCGAAGGCGAGCCGGGTCAGCAGGTCGCCGCTGGTGTCGCTCGGGCGGATCTCCTCGGTGAGCACCCCGAAGACGGGGCCGGTGTCCAGCCCCTCCTCGATGCGGAAGGTGGAGGCGCCGGTGACCTGGTCCCCCGCCATGATCGACTGCTGGACGGGGGCCGCGCCGCGCCAGGCCGGGAGCAGGGAGAAGTGCAGGTTGACCCATCCCCGGGCGGGGATGTCCAGGGCGCTCTTGGGGATCAGCGCCCCGTAGGCGACGACCGGGCAGCAGTCCGGGCCGATCTCGCGCAGCCGGGCCTGGAACTCCTCGTCGCGCGGCCGCGCCGGCTTGAGCACCTCGATCCCGGCTTCCTCGGCGCGCTCGGCGACCGGGCTGGCGACGAGCCGGCGACCGCGGCCGGCCGGGGCGTCGGGCCGGGTGATGACGGCGGCGACCTCGTGCCGCCCGGAGGCGATCAGGGCGTCCAGGGCGGGCACGGCGACCTCGGGGGTGCCTGCGAAGACGAGCTTCACTGGGGTCCTACCTCGCTATCTCGGCTGTCAGCAGCGCACCAGTCTATGGGGCCCGCCCCCGCCCGCCCACCTGCGGTGCCGAGGGGGCGTACGCACACACGCGCGCCTCTCGCATATGCCGACACGCCCCCGGAGCGTGACTTCATCGCGGTATGGCGCGTTGGTCAAGGCAGATTGACCGAAACGGGCCGCGAACGAGAACGGTGTCTGCGGCCCGATCCGCTCTCCAGCACCGGTTCGAGAGGCTTCTTCATGGCCGACCACGCCACTCATGACGCCCAAGCACGGGCCAGCCTGCACCTCCTCGTGCGGGACATCGAGCGGGTTCGCCGACAGGTGGACGCTCTGCGCACCCTCACCGCCCAGCTCGGCAACGTGTACCGCCCGCGCCGCTCCGGGCCGTCCACGGGCTTCGTCGTCTACGGCAGGGCCCCCGCACCCACCGTCCGGCTCGCCCAGGAGCTGCGGGACAGCGTCGAGACGCTGGTCACCGCGGCGGTGGACTTCGACCGCTCGCTCGGCTTCTCGTGGGACGCGGTCGGCTCCGCGCTCGGGGTCACCAAGCAGGCCGTGCACCGCCGCTACGGGGCACGCCGCGCGCAGGCCGCCGAGTCCGCGGAGCCGCCGGCCGAGGGCACCACGACCCGGACGCTCGGTCCGCTGCCCACCATCCCGGCGGCCCGGTCGGTGCCCCCGCAGCCCGTGCGCGAGGACACCCAGGCCGCCGCCGCCCCGGCAGTCCGCCAGTCGGCGTTCCCGGGACCCCGCAACGGCTGACCCCGTCCGCGCCGCCGGGACGCCGACCCCCGACGGCACCGACCCCGCAGGACCCCGTGCCCCGGACGCCGCGCGGGGCTGGATTCGCACAGCGAGACTCCAGCCCGCGCGGCGTTCGGGCGCACCGGGTGCGCAGCGCCCGGGACGGGGCCCGTGGCCCCGCCCCGGGGAACGGGCGAAGAGCCGGGCGGGGGGAACGGCCCCGCCCGGCGGCCCCCCGCCACCCGGCCTCAGCCGATGTCCGGCGGGTCGATCCGGATCCGGACCGCATCCGGCGCCGCGACGCCCCGCGCCATCCGCGCGGCCTGCGCCGACTTCAGCGCCGCGGCCAGCGCGGCCCCGCTCCCCGGCGGGACCCGGACCAGGGCCCGCTCCCCCGGCGAGGGCTCCCCCCGCCGCCCGGGCAGCGGTACGGGTCCCAGGACCTCCGCGTCCGGCGGCAGCTCGACGGCCCCGAGGAAGGCCTCCAGCGCCTCCCCCCGGCCCGCCACGGCGGCCATCCGCGACACCGGCGGGAAACCCAGCTGGGCCCGCTCGGCCAGTTCCCGTACGGCGTGCCCGACCGGGTCCCAGCGCACCAGCGCCTGCACGGGCCGCAGCGTCGGCTCGGCCACGACGACCACCTGCCCCTCCCCTCGCACCAGCGACGCGGCGGCGATCCAGCGGCGCAGCGCCTCCTCCCCCGCCCGCAGGTCGGGCCGGCCCAGCATGGCCCAGCCGTCCAGCAGCAGCGCCGCCGCGTACCCCGCGCCCGCGGCGACCGGCTCGGCCCCCGGGGTGCAGACCACCAGTGCCGGGCGGTCCGGCACCTCGTCCAGCACGTGGTCGCGCCCGGAAGTCCGTACGGGCACGGCGGGGAAGGCCCGGCCCAGCTCCTCGGCGGTGCGCCGCGCGCCCACCACCTGGGCGCGGAGCCGGAAGGACCCGCACTCCTGGCAGTGCCAGGCGCTCTCGGCCCGGCCGCACCAGCCGCAGTGCAGGTCCCGCTCGTCGGGGGCCTCCAGCGGCCCGGCGCACACGGTGCAGCGGGCGGGGGTCCGGCAGCGCTCGCAGGCGAGCCGGGGCGCGTAACCGCGCCGCGGCACCTGGACCAGGACCGGCCCGCTCTTCAGGCCCTCCCGGACGGTCTCCCAGGCGAGGCTCGGCAGCCGGGCCGCGCGGGCCGCCCCGTCGCGCGCCAGCAGTTCGTCGCCGACGGTACGGATGCGGGGGGCGACGGAGCGCACCGTCTCCCGGTCGGCCACGAGCGGGCGGGCCCAGCCCGTCTCGACGAGCTGGGCGGCCTCCACCGTGCAGCTGGTGCCGCCGGCCAGGAAGGCGCAGCCGTCGGTGACGGCACGCAGCTCCAGGACCTCGCGGACGTGCGGGAAGGGGGCGTGGTCGTCGCTGTGGCTGGAATCCCCGTCGTCCCAGATCGCCACCAGCCCGAGGTCGCGCACGGGGGCGAACATCGCGGCCCGGGTGCCGACGACCGCGCGCACCGAGCCCCGGCTCACCGCGAGCCACTGCCGGTAGCGCTTCTCGGGCCCGGACTCGGCCGTCAGCAGGGCGTGGCGCCCCTCGCCGAGCAGTTCGGTGAGGGCGGCGTCGACCCGGGCCGCGGTGCGCCCGTCCGGGACCACGGCCAGGGCGCCCCGGCCGGAGGCGAGGGTCGCTGCCATGGCACGGGCCAGTTCCCCGGCCCAGCCGGGGCCGGGCAGGGCGGTCCACACCGCGCGGGGGGCCCCGCCGGTGGCGAGGGCCCGCAGGAACGCGGGCCCGGCGCCGTACCGGGTCCAGCCGCCGGGCTCGGGCACGGGCGGCGGGGGCAGCGGTTCGGGCGAGGGCTTGGCCTCGGCGCGGGCGCTGCGCGCGGGCAGGGCGAGCTGGAGGACATCGGCCAGGCTGCCCGCGTACCGGTCGGCGACGGCGCGGGCGAGGGCCAGCACGGGCGGAGAGAGGACCACCTCGGGCGAGACCACCTGGGCCAGGGCGGCCAGCGCCCCGTTGTAGTCGGACTCGGCCCGCCGCTCCACGATGAAGCCGTCGATGAGCCCGCCGCCCTCACGGCGGCCGCCGTGCACGCGGTGGGAGCCGGCGCCGAAGCGGACCCGGACGCGGACGCCGGGCCGGGCGGTCTCCGCGAGCTCCGCGGGCACCGCGTAGTCGAAGAGCCGGTCGAGGTGGAGCACGCCCTTGTTCACGAGGACCCGGGCGACGGGCAGCTCCTCGGCGACCGCGGCCCCGCGCCAGGTCCGCGGTTTGGCCTTGGGCGCCTTGGCCTTCGCCTCGGCGACCATCTCCCGGATCAGTGCGAGCTGCTCCGGCGGGGAATCGTTCGCGCTGCTCACACAGGCATTCTTACCAAAGACCACTGACAGCGAACGGCCCCGGACCTGGAGGTCCGGGGCCGTTCGTCGCGTGCGGCGGCGTTTACAGACCGGCGGCGGCGCGCAGGGCGTCGACGCGGTCGGTGCGCTCCCAGGTGAAGTCCGGCAGCTCGCGGCCGAAGTGGCCGTAGGCGGCGGTCTGGGCGTAGATCGGGCGCAGCAGGTCGAGGTCGCGGATGATCGCGGCCGGGCGCAGGTCGAAGACCTCGCCGATGGCGTCCTCGATCTTCTGGACGTCGACCTTGTGCGTGCCGAAGGTCTCGACGAAGAGGCCGACGGGCTCGGCCTTGCCGATGGCGTACGCGACCTGGACCTCGCAGCGCGCGGCAAGACCGGCGGCGACCACGTTCTTGGCGACCCAGCGCATCGCGTACGCGGCGGAGCGGTCGACCTTCGACGGGTCCTTGCCCGAGAAGGCGCCGCCACCGTGGCGGGCCATGCCGCCGTAGGTGTCGATGATGATCTTGCGGCCGGTGAGGCCGGCGTCGCCCATCGGGCCGCCGATCTCGAAGCGGCCGGTCGGGTTCACCAGCAGCCGGTAGCCCTCGGTGTCCAGCTTGATGCCGTCCTCGACGAGCTGCGCCAGCACGTGCTCCACGACGAACTCGCGGATGTCCGGGGCGAGCAGCGAGTCCAGGTCGATGTCCGCGGCGTGCTGCGAGGACACCACGACGGTGTCCAGGCGCACGGCCTTGTCGCCGTCGTACTCGATGGTGACCTGGGTCTTGCCGTCGGGGCGCAGGTACGGGATGGTCCCGTTCTTGCGGACCTCGGACAGCCGCTTCGAGAGGCGGTGCGCGATGTGGATCGGGAGCGGCATCAGCTCGGGCGTCTCGTCGCAGGCGTAGCCGAACATCAGGCCCTGGTCGCCGGCGCCCTGCTTGTCGAGCTCGTCCTCGTCACCCTCGACGCGCTGCTCGTACGCGGTGTCCACGCCCTGGGCGATGTCGGGGGACTGCGCGCCGATGGACACCGACACGCCGCAGGAGGCGCCGTCGAAGCCCTTCTTGGACGAGTCGTAGCCGATCTCGAGGATCTTGTCGCGGACGAGCTGCGCGATCGGCGCGTACGCCTTCGTGGTCACCTCGCCCGCGATGTGGACGAGACCGGTGGTGATGAGAGTCTCCACGGCCACACGCGAGGTCGGGTCCTCGGTGAGGAGCGCGTCGAGGATCGTGTCGCTGATCTGGTCAGCGATCTTGTCGGGGTGACCCTCGGTGACGGACTCCGAGGTGAACAAGCGACGGGACACAACGCTCCCTGGGGTTGCAGCGGCTGCTGGCTGATCATTTGGCGGAACCACACCGGGGGCTGCGCCCGATCACGTTCCAGGTTGCAGTTTATCGGTCGCCACCGTTCGCCGGACCACCTGTCTCGCCTTATGGGAGCCATGTGACCTGCGGCACTCCATTCTGACGCACGGATTTGCCTCCGAGAAGAGCGACGCTCAGGCGCTTCTGGAGCCGTCCCGGGTCGCGAGGAGCCCCACCACCCGGTCCCAAATCACGTCCGCCAGAACCTCCTTCGGACCATGGAGTACGGGAGTCTCCACGCCATCGGAGGCCAGGACTACAGCCTCATTCTCCTCCGAACCGAAGGTCTTGCTCTCGCCGACCTCGTTGACCACGAGAAGGTCACATCGCTTGCGGCGGAGCTTGGCCCGGCCGTTGGCGAGCACGTCGTCGGTCTCGGCGGCGAAACCGACGACGATCTGGCCCTCCCGGGCCCGGTCGGCGGAGATCTCCGCGAGCACGTCGGGGTTGCGCACGAGGGCGACGGGCTCGGGCTCCTGTCCGTCCTTCTTCTTGATCTTGCCGTCGGCGTACCGGGCCGGCCGGAAGTCGGCCACCGCCGCCGCCATCACCACGGCGTCGGCGTCGGCGGCCGCCTTCAGCACAGCCTCGCGCAGCTGGAGGGCGGTCCCCACGCGTACGACGTCCACTCCGGCCGGGTCCGCGAGCGCGGTGTTGGCCGCGACGAGGGTGACCCGGGCCCCGCGCGCGGCGGCCGTGCGGGCGAGGGCGTACCCCTGCTTGCCGGAGGAGCGGTTGCCGAGGAAGCGGACGGGATCGAGCGGCTCCCGGGTGCCGCCGGCGCTGATCACCACGTGGCGTCCGGCCAGGTCGGGCCCGGCCGCACCGCGCGCCAGGACCCGGCGGCAGACCTCGTAGATCTCCTCGGGGTCGGGCAGCCGGCCCTTGCCGGTGTCCTTGCCGGTGAGCCGGCCCACGGCGGGCTCGATCACGACGGCGCCGCGGCGGCGCAGCGTGGCGACGTTCTCCTGCGTGGCGGGGTGCTCCCACATCTCGGTGTGCATCGCGGGGGCGAAGACCACCGGGCAGCGGGCGGTGAGCAGGGTGTTCGTGAGCAGGTCGTCGGCGAGCCCGTGGGCGGCCTTGGCCAGCATGTCGGCGGTGGCGGGGGCGACGACGACGAGGTCGGCGCCCTGCCCGATGCGCACGTGGGGCACCTCGTGGACGCTCTCCCAGACCTCGGTGGAGGCCGGGTTCCCGGAGAGCGCGGACCAGGTGGCCTCGCCGACGAAGTTCAGGGAGGCGGCCGTGGGCACCACCCGGACGTCGTGCCCCGACTCCGTCAGCCGGCGCAGCAGCTCGCAGGCCTTGTACGCGGCGATCCCGCCGCTGACCCCCAGCACGACCTTCGGCCTACCCGGCTTGTCCACCACTCGCTCCCCGTTCGGAATCGTCTACGCCACCTATGACACACCACAGGCCCGGCAGATGTTCTGCCGGGCCTGTGGT
Organism: Streptomyces sp. AB3(2024); assembly: GCF_041862025.1. Taxonomy (NCBI): domain Bacteria; kingdom Bacillati; phylum Actinomycetota; class Actinomycetes; order Kitasatosporales; family Streptomycetaceae; genus Streptomyces; species Streptomyces sp. AB3(2024). The sequence goes on along the minus strand of NZ_JBGWAB010000018.1, from coordinate 12,654 downwards.
GAAGAGAATGTTCCGCGCCTTACTGGGCCGGGGCCTCGATGGCCTCGGAGGTCAGCAGGCCCGCGTTGATCTCGCGCAGCGCGATCGAAAGCGGCTTCTCGTGGACGTGGGTGTCCACCAGCGGGCCGACGTACTCAAGCAGGCCCTCGCCGAGCTGCGAGTAGTACGCGTTGATCTGACGCGCGCGCTTGGCCGCGTAGATCACGAGGCTGTACTTCGAGTCCGTGGCCTCGAGCAGCTCGTCGATCGGCGGGTTGATGATGCCCTCGGGCGCAGTGATGGAAGAGGACACGCTCTACCTTCCGAAGATGGGTGAAAGATCAAACATCAATCGACATGACATCGATCAACGATCAAACAACTTTCATCAAGGCTAGCAGCTCACGCGCCACGTCCTCGACGGAGGTGTTGACCAGGGTGGTGTCGAACTCGGACTCGGCAGCCAGTTCGATCTTGGCGGAGTCGAGCCTGCGCTCGATCACCTCGGGGGATTCGGTACCGCGGCCGGTGAGCCGGCGGACCAGTTCGTCCCAGCTGGGCGGTGCCAGGAAGACCAGCTGGGCGTCGGGCTTGGACTCGCGGACGAGCCGGGCGCCCTGGAGGTCGATCTCCAGCAGCACCGGTTCGCCGTTGTCCAGGCGTTCCAGCACCGCGCCGCGGGGCGTGCCGTAGCGGTTGCCCGCGAATTCGGCCCACTCCAGCAGCTCGCCGTTGGCGATCAGCTTGTCGAACTCGTCGTCGTTGACGAAGAAGTAGTGGACTCCGTGTCGCTCACCGGGCCGCGGCTTGCGGGTGGTGGCCGACACCGAGAGCCATACCTCGGGGTGAACCTTGCGCATATGCGCGACGACCGTGCTCTTGCCGACCCCAGAAGGGCCGGAGAGCACGGTCAGCCGCGGACGAACCTCTGCTGCCATAGAGCGATTATCCAGGTTCTCGGGACTGCCTGAGAACGCCGGGAGAACTTCGGGCGACGCCTCAGGCGCCGCTACCGCCGAACTCACGCTCCAGAGAGGCGATCTGGTTGGAACCGAGACCTCGGACACGCCGGGACTCGGAGATGCCGAGGCGCTCCATGATCTGCTTGGCGCGGACCTTGCCCACGCCGGGCAGCGACTCCAGAAGGGCGGAGACCTTCATCTTGCCGATGACGTCGTTCTCCTGGCCCATCTTGATGACGTCATGGAGCGAGGCGCCGGAATGCTTGAGTCGATTCTTCACCTCGGCCCGCTCCCGGCGAGCCGCGGCGGCCTTTTCGAGCGCTGCTGCGCGCTGTTCAGGGGTAAGGGGCGGAAGAGCCACGCCTACGTCACCTCGGATGTCGAACTGTCGGATACGGACCGGCGAGGAGCCCCAGGGCACCACGCCGGGCGAGCTCCCGAACAGCGCAGGAAATCGTTCGCTGCTCGTTCACTCTGGTCGGAGACTAGCGGCCATGGCCGCTCCAGTCAGCGAGAACGGACGAAAAGTCCTGGTCAGCCTCCACTGAACCGTACATCACGGACAAACTACCCCGGTTTTGTCCGGGGAAAGACGTTCGAATTTCGTCAAGCCGTGCCATGTGTCCGTGCCGAGGTGTTCGCGGGCGTGGCCCCGGACGGGGATTACGCCGCGACAGCCGCGCGGATCTCGTCCGCGAACCGGCGGGACGCGTCGCGCAGGGCGGTCACGTCCGGGCCGTGCTTCAGGACGCCCCGCGACACGTTCGGGACGACGTTGCCGACCGCCTTGCCGAAGACCGCCGGGAGGTCCGCCGCCGTCGCGCCCTGCGCGCCGATGCCGGGAGCCAGCAGCGGCCCGTTGATGTCCAGGTCGAAGGAGGACAGGTCGCCCAGCGTCGCCCCGACCACGGCCCCGAAGGAGCCCATCGGCGCGGCCCCCTCGTTCTCGGCGGCCAGGTGCGCCAGCATCGTCGCCCCGATGGTCCGGCCGTCCTCGCGGACCGCCCGCTGGACCTCCGCGCCCTCCGGGTTGGAGGTGAGCGCCAGGACGAACAGCCCCGCGCCGGACTCCCGTGCCAGCTCCACGGCCGGCTTCAGCGAGCCGTAGCCGAGGTACGGGGACACCGTCAGCGCGTCCGAGAACAGCGGGGACGCCGGGTCCAGGAAGGCCGAGGCGTACGCGGCCATGGTGGAGCCGATGTCGCCCCGCTTGGCGTCCATCAGCACCAGCGTGCCCGCCGCCCGCGCGTCGGCCACCGTCCGCTCCAGCACCGCGACACCGCGCGAGCCGAAGCGCTCGAAGAAGGCCGCCTGCGGCTTGAAGACCGCCACCTGGTCGGCCAGGGCCTCCACGACGGTGCGCGAGAACCGCTCCAGGCCCGCGATGTCGTCGTCCAGGCCCCAGGAGGCCAGCAGGGCGGCGTGCGGATCGATGCCCACGCACAGCGGGCCCCGCGCGTCCATGGCGGCGCGCAGACGGGTACCGAAGGGGGTCACAGGGCTCACAGCGCGGCCTTTCGGGTCTCGGCGCCCACCGCTTCGGCGAGGGTCGCGTAGGGGCTGGCGGCCAGGCGCGCGGCCAGGCCCTTGTGGATGGCGCGGGCGTAGAACGGGCCCTCGTAGATGAAGGCGCTGTAGCCCTGGATCAGGGTGGCGCCCGCGAGGATGCGCTGCCAGGCGTCCTCGGCGTTCTCGATGCCGCCGACGCCCACCAGGACCATCCGGTCCCCCACGCGCGCGTACAGGCGGCGCAGGACCTCCAGGGAGCGTTCCTTGACGGGCGCGCCGGACAGCCCGCCGGTCTCCCCGACCAGGGCGGGGTCGGACTTCAGGCCCAGGCCCTCGCGCGCGATGGTGGTGTTGGTGGCGATGATGCCGTCCAGGCCCAGCTCCAGGGCGAGATCGGCGACTGCGTCGACGTCCTCGTCCGCGAGGTCGGGGGCGATCTTCACGAGCAGCGGCACCCGGCGGCCGGTCACCGCGTGGTCGGCGGCCTCGCGCACGGCGGTCAGCAGCGGGCGCAGCGACTCGGTGGCCTGGAGGTTTCGCAGGCCGGGGGTGTTCGGCGAGGAGACGTTGACGACGAGGTAGTCGGCGTGCCGGGCCAGGCGCTCGGTGGAGAGCACGTAGTCCGCGGCGGCCTCCTCCTCGGGCACCACCTTGGTCTTGCCGATGTTGACGCCGACGACCGTCCGGAAGACGGGGTTGCGGGCGGCGAGGCGGGTCGCGACGGCCGCGGAGCCCTCGTTGTTGAAGCCCATGCGGTTGATCAGGGCGCGGTCGGGGACGAGGCGGAAGAGCCGCTTCTTGGGGTTGCCGGGCTGCGCCTGTCCGGTGACCGTGCCGATCTCGACGTGGTCGAAGCCGAGCATGGACATGCCGTCGATGGCGACGGCGTTCTTGTCGAAGCCGGCCGCGAGCCCGAAGGGGCCGTGCATCCGCAGGCCGAGGGCCTCGGTGCGGAGCCCCTCGTACCGGGGCGCGAGGGCCGCCGCGACGAAGGTGCGCAGCACGGGGGTGCGGGCGGCGAGGCGGATCCAGCGGAAGGCCGTGTAGTGGGCCTGCTCCGGGTCCATCCGCTTGAAGACGAGGTTGAAGAAGAGTTTGTACACGGTGCCTGAGGATCCCTCTGCGCTCATGAGGAAGGGGACACCCGGCGCGCGGTCGGCGCGCCGGGGTCCCCCTCCGTCGTACGGGCCTGTCGTCAGTCGCGGGCGGCGGTCAGGTGCTCCGCGTGCTCCTGGAGGGAGCGGACGCCCACGTCACCGCGGTTGAGCGCGTCGATGCCCTGGACGGCGGCGGCGAGCGCCTGGACCGTGGTCAGGCACGGGACGCTGCGCGCCACGGCCGCCGTGCGGATCTCGTAGCCGTCGAGGCGGCCGCCGGTCCCGTACGGGGTGTTGACGATCAGGTCGACCTGGCCGTCGTGGATGAGCTGGACGATGGTCTTCTCGCCGGCGGGTCCCTCGCCCTCGCTGAGCTTGCGGACCACGGTGGCGTTGATGCCGTTGCGGCGCAGCACCTCGGCGGTGCCCGAGGTGGCGAGGAGTTCGAAGCCGTGGGCGACGAGCTCGCGCGCCGGGAAGATCATCGAACGCTTGTCGCGGTTGGCGACGGAGATGAAGGCGCGGCCCTTGGTGGGCAGCGGGCCGTAGGCGCCCGCCTGCGACTTGGCGTAGGCCGTGCCGAAGACGGAGTCGATGCCCATGACCTCGCCGGTGGAGCGCATCTCCGGGCCGAGGACGGTGTCCACGCCGCGGCCGTGGATGTCGCGGAAGCGCGACCACGGCATGACGGCCTCCTTGACGGAGATCGGCGCGTCGAGCGGCAGGGTGCCGCCGTCGCCGGTCTTCGGGAGCATGCCCTCCTCGCGCAGCTCGGCGATGGTGGCGCCGAGGGAGAGGCGGGCGGCGGCCTTCGCGAGCGGGACGGCGGTCGCCTTCGAGGTGAAGGGGACGGTCCGGGAGGCGCGCGGGTTGGCCTCCAGGACGTAGAGGATGTCACCCGCCATCGCGAACTGGATGTTGATCAGGCCGCGGACGCCGACGCCCTTGGCGATGGCCTCGGTGGAGGCGCGCAGGCGCTTGATGTCGTAGCCGCCGAGGGTGATCGGGGGCAGGGCGCAGGCGGAGTCGCCGGAGTGGATGCCGGCTTCCTCGATGTGCTCCATGACGCCGCCGAGGTAGAGCTCGTGGCCGTCGTAGAGGGCGTCCACGTCGATCTCGATCGCGTCGTCGAGGAAGCGGTCGACCAGGACGGGGCGGGTCGGGGAGATCTCGGTGGACTCCGCGATGTACGACTCCAGGCGGGTCTCGTCGTAGACGATCTCCATGCCGCGGCCGCCGAGCACGTAGGACGGGCGCACGAGGACCGGGTAGCCGATCTCGTCCGCGATCGCCTTCGCGCCCGCGAAGGTGGTGGCGGTGCCGTGCTTGGGGGCGGGCAGGCCCGCCTCGGCCAGGACCTGGCCGAAGGCGCCGCGGTCCTCGGCGGCGTGGATGGCCTCCGGCGGGGTGCCGACGACCGGGACGCCGTTGTCCTTGAGGGCCTGGGCGAGGCCCAGCGGGGTCTGGCCGCCGAGCTGGACGACGACACCGGCGATGGGGCCGGCCAGCGACTCGGCGTGGACGATCTCCAGCACGTCTTCGAGCGTCAGCGGCTCGAAGTACAGGCGGTCGGAGGTGTCGTAGTCCGTCGAGACGGTCTCCGGGTTGCAGTTGACCATCACGGTCTCGTAGCCGGCGTCGCTGAGGGCGAAGGAGGCGTGGACGCAGGAGTAGTCGAACTCGATGCCCTGGCCGATGCGGTTCGGGCCGGAGCCCAGGATGATCACCGCGGGCTTGGTGCGCGGGGCGACCTCGGACTCCTCGTCGTAGGACGAGTAGAAGTACGGGGTCTTCGCGGCGAACTCGGCGGCGCAGGTGTCGACCGTCTTGTAGACCGGGCGGACGCCGAGCGCGTGGCGGACCTCGCGGACGACGTCCTCGCGCAGGCCGCGGATCTCGGCGATCTGGGCGTCGGAGAAGCCGTGGCGCTTGGCCTCGGCGAGCAGCTCGGGGTGGAGCTTCTCGGCGGCGGCCAGCTCGTCGGCGATCTCCTTGATCAGGAAGAGCTGGTCGACGAACCAGGGGTCGATCTTCGTGGACTCGAAGACCTCTTCCTGGGTGGCGCCGGCGCGGATGGCCTGCATGACGGTGTTGATACGGCCGTCGGTGGGGCGTACGGCGGTGGCGAGGAGCTCGTCCTTGTCGCCGACGGGGCCGACGAAGGTGAACTGCGAGCCCTTCTTCTCCAGGGAGCGCAGGGCCTTCTGGAGGGCCTCGGTGAAGTTGCGGCCGATGGCCATGGCCTCGCCCACCGACTTCATGGTGGTGGTGAGGGTGGAGTCGGCGAGCGGGAACTTCTCGAATGCGAAGCGCGGGGCCTTGACGACGACGTAGTCGAGGGACGGCTCGAAGGAGGCCGGGGTCTTCTCGGTGATGTCGTTGGGGACCTCGTCGAGCGTGTAGCCGATGGCCAGCTTGGCGGCGATCTTGGCGATCGGGAAGCCGGTGGCCTTCGACGCGAGCGCCGAGGAGCGCGAGACGCGCGGGTTCATCTCGATGACGATGACGCGGCCGTCGACCGGGTCGATCGCGAACTGGATGTTGCAGCCGCCGGTGTCGACGCCGACCTCGCGGATGATCGCGATGCCGATGTCGCGCAGGCGCTGGTACTCGCGGTCGGTGAGGGTCATCGCCGGGGCGACGGTGATGGAGTCGCCGGTGTGGACGCCCATCGGGTCGAAGTTCTCGATGGAGCAGACGACGACCACGTTGTCCTTGGTGTCGCGCATCAGCTCCAGCTCGTACTCCTTCCAGCCGAGGATGGACTCCTCCAGGAGCACCTCGGTGGTCGGGGAGAGCGTGAGGCCCTGGCCGGCGATGCGGCGCAGCTCGTCCTCGTCGTGGGCGAAGCCGGAGCCGGCGCCGCCCATGGTGAAGGAGGGGCGCACGACGACGGGGTAGCCGCCGAGGGTGTCGACGCCGGCGATGACGTCGTCCATCGTGTGGCAGATGACCGAGCGGGCGGACTCGCCGTAGCCGATCTTGGCCTTGACGGCCTCGACGACGCCCTTGAAGAGGTCGCGGTCCTCGCCCTTGTTGATGGCCTCGACGTTGGCGCCGATGAGCTCGACGCCGTACTTCTCCAGCACACCCTGCTCGTGCATGGAGATCGCGGTGTTGAGCGCGGTCTGGCCGCCGAGGGTCGGGAGCAGCGCGTCGGGGCGCTCCTTCGCGATGATCTTCTCGACGAACTCGGGGGTGATCGGCTCGACGTACGTGGCGTCGGCGATCTCCGGGTCGGTCATGATCGTCGCCGGGTTGGAGTTCACCAGGATGACCCGCAGGCCCTCGGCCTTGAGGATGCGGCAGGCCTGGGTGCCGGAGTAGTCGAACTCGGCGGCCTGGCCGATGACGATCGGGCCGGAGCCGATGACCAGGACGGACTGGATATCGGTGCGCTTAGGCACGCTCGGCCTCCATCAGATTTACGAAGCGGTCGAAGAGGTACGCGGCGTCGTGCGGGCCGGCTGCCGCTTCGGGGTGGTACTGGACGGAGAAGGCCGGCTGGTCGAGCAGCTGGAGGCCCTCCACGACGTTGTCGTTCAGGCAGACGTGCGAGACCTCGGCGCGCCCGTAGGCGGTGTCCGAGACCTTGTCGAGGGGCGCGTCCACAGCGAAGCCGTGGTTGTGCGCGGTGATCTCGACCTTGCCGGTGGTGCGGTCCTGCACCGGCTGGTTGATGCCGCGGTGGCCGTACTTCAGCTTGTAGGTGCCGAAGCCCAGCGAGCGGCCGAGGATCTGGTTGCCGAAGCAGATGCCGAAGAGCGGGGTCTTGCGCTCCAGCACGCCCTGCATGACGGAGACCGCGTGATCGGCGGTGGCCGGGTCGCCGGGGCCGTTGGAGAAGAACACGCCGTCCGGGGAGACCGCGTAGACGTCCTCGACGGTGGAGGTGGCGGGCAGGACGTGCACCTCGATGCCGCGCTCGGCCATCCGGTGCGGGGTCATGCCCTTGATGCCGAGGTCGACGGCGGCCACGGTGAACTTCTTCTCACCGATGGCGGGGACGACGTAGGCCTCCTTGGTGGCGACCTCAGCGGAGAGGTTCGCACCCTTCATCTGGGGGGCTTCCAGGACGCGCGCCAGCAGCGCGGCGTCGTCGGCGACGGCGTCGCCGGAGAAGATGCCGACGCGCATGGCGCCGCGCTCGCGCAGGTGGCGGGTCAGGGCGCGGGTGTCGATGCCGGAGATCCCGACGACGCCCTGCTTGACCAGCTCCTCGTCCAGCGAGCGCTGCGCGCGCCAGTTGGAGGGGACGCGGGCGGGGTCGCGGACCACGTAGCCGGACACCCAGATGCGGGAGGACTCGGGGTCCTCGTCGTTGACGCCGGTGTTGCCCACGTGCGGGGCGGTCATCACGACGACCTGCCGGTGGTACGACGGGTCGGTGAGGGTCTCCTGGTAGCCGGTCATGCCGGTGGAGAACACGGCCTCGCCGAAGGTCTCCCCCACAGCGCCGTAGGCGCGGCCGCGGAAGATCCGACCGTCCTCCAGGACGAGTACGGCGGGAGCTTTGGCTGCTCCCCTGGTGGAGGTCGTCATCGTTCGGCGCCTTCCGTCGTGATGGATGGGTTCATGAGGTTGATCGCTTCGACCCAGGCGGCGTGTTCGGCCGCGCGGTCGGAGCGGAATCCGGAGTCGATCAGCTTGTCGCCGTGCGCCCAGGTGACGACGAGGAGACCGCCCTCGGTGAGTACCTTGCCCGCGATTCCCTTGTCGAGGCGGGCGCCGCGCAGCTGCGCGGCCGGTACGAAGAAGTCGGTGGCACCCGGACGGACCACGTCGAGGCCCGCGTCGGTGAGCGTGAGCTCCACCCGGCTGCGCACCCCCAGACCGTGGGCGACGATCCGGTCGAGCCACTGCCCGGCCGTGGTGGACCCGTGGTACCGGCCGGTCAGGGCCAGCCGGTGCTCGGGGAGACCGCCGGGGGCGGCGGGGAGCTCCGGCAGATCGCTCTGCAGGGCCCCGCGCCATTTCCAGCCCTGCCGCATCAGCCAGTACACGAACGCGATGAAGACGAGCAGACCGATCACCCACGCGATGCGGGCGCCCCAGTCCGTCACCTCCGCCGACTGTCGTTCGGCGGCCTCGGCGGCCAGTTGGATTACTGCAGGTGTCACGCCAGTTTCCCGTCCACGACCGTTGCCCGGCCCCGCAGGAAGGTGTGAGTGACGCGCCCCGGCAGCTCACGGCCCTCGTAAGGCGTGTTGCGGCTGCGGGAGGCGAAGTGTGCGGGGTCCACAGCACCACGGTACGAGGTATCGACCAGCGTCAGGTTGGCGGGTTCACCAGCCGAGACGGGACGGCCGTGGCCGGAGAGCCCGCCGATGCGCGCCGGCGCGGCGGACATCCGGTCGGCGACGCCCGCCCAGTCGAGCAGGCCCGTCTCCACCATCGTCTGCTGGACGACGGAGAGCGCGGTCTCCAGGCCCACCATGCCCATGGCGGCGGCGGCCCACTCGCAGTCCTTGTCCTCGTGCGGGTGCGGGGCGTGGTCGGTGGCGACGATGTCGATCGTGCCGTCGGCGAGCGCCTCGCGCAGGGCCATCACGTCGCGCTCGGTGCGCAGCGGCGGGTTGACCTTGTAGACCGGGTTGTACGAGCGGACGAGCTCGTCGGTGAGGAGCAGGTGGTGCGGGGTGACCTCGGCGGTGACGTCGATGCCGCGGGACTTGGCCCAGCGGACGATCTCGACGGAGCCGGCGGTGGAGAGGTGGCAGATGTGCACCCGGGAACCGACGTGCTCGGCGAGGAGGACATCGCGGGCGATGATCGACTCCTCGGCGACGGCGGGCCAGCCGCCGAGGCCGAGCTCGGCGGAGACGACGCCCTCGTTCATCTGGGCGCCCTCGGTGAGGCGGGGCTCCTGGGCGTGCTGGGCGACGACGCCGCCGAAGGCCTTCACGTACTCCAGGGCACGGCGCATGATCACGGCGTCGTCCACGCACTTGCCGTCGTCGGAGAAGACGGTGACGCGGGCGGCGGACTCGTGCATGGCGCCCAGCTCGGAGAGCTTCTTGCCCTCCAGGCCGACCGTGACGGCGCCGATGGGCTGCACGTCGCAGTACCCGGACTCCTTGCCCAGGCGCCAGACCTGCTCGACGACGCCGGCGGTGTCGGCGACCGGGAAGGTGTTGGCCATGGCGAAGACGGCGGTGTAGCCGCCGGAGGCGGCGGCGCGGGTGCCGGTCAGGACGGTCTCGGAGTCCTCGCGGCCGGGCTCGCGCAGGTGCGTGTGCAGGTCGACGAGGCCCGGGAGCAGGGTCAGGCCCTCCGCCTCGATGACGGTCGCGCCCTCGGCGGACAGGCCGCTGCCGACCTCCGCGATGGTCTCGCCGTCGATCAGGACGTCCTGCGCCTCGCCACCGAGCACCTTCGCGCCACGAATAAGGATCTTGCTCATCTTTACTTGGTCTCCTCGGTGCGCGGGGCTGCGGTGGTGGTGACGGCGGGCTCGGATCCTCCGAGCAGCAGGTACAGGACGGCCATGCGGATGGAGACGCCGTTGGCGACCTGCTCGATGACGGTGCAGCGGTCGGAGTCGGCGACCTCGGCGGTGATCTCCATGCCGCGGACCATCGGGCCGGGGTGCATGACGATGGCGTGCTCCGGCATCCGCGCCATCCGGGCGGCGTCCAGGCCGTAGCGGCGCGAGTACTCGCGCTCGGTCGGGAAGAAGGCGGCGTTCATCCGCTCGCGCTGCACACGCAGCATCATGACCGCGTCGGACTTCGCCAGCACGTCGTCGAGGCTGTACGAGATCTCGCAGGGCCAGGTCTCCACGCCGACGGGCACCAGGGTGGGCGGGGCCACCAGGGTGACCTCGGCGCCGAGGGTGTGCAGCAGGTCCACGTTGGAACGGGCCACGCGGCTGTGCAGGACGTCGCCGACGAGGGTGATCCGGCGGCCGTCGAGGCCCTTGCCGAGGCCGGCGTCCCGGCCGACCAGGCGGCGGCGCATGGTGAAGGCGTCGAGCAGGGCCTGGGTGGGGTGCTGGTGGGTGCCGTCGCCCGCGTTGATGACGGGGGCGTCGATCCAGCCGGAGTTGGCGAGGCGGTAGGGCGCGCCGGAGGCGTGGTGGCGGATGACGACCGCGTCGACGCCCATGGCCTCCAGGGTCTGGGCCGTGTCCTTGAGGGACTCGCCCTTGGAGACGCTGGAGCCCTTGGCCGCGAAGTTGATCACGTCGGCGGACAGGCGCTTCTCGGCGGCTTCGAAGGAGATCCGGGTGCGGGTGGAGTCCTCGAAGAAGAGGTTGCAGATGGTGCGGCCGCGGAGGGTGGGCAGCTTCTTTATCGGCCGGTCCGCGACGCGGGCCATCTCCTCGGCGGTGTCGAGGATGAGGACGGCGTCGTCGCGCGTGAGGTCGGCGGCCGAGATGAGGTGGCGCTTCATCCGGTTACTCCGTAAGTCGGGAGGGCAGGCGGGAGGACTGACTGGATGCGGGCAGGGCAGGCTGCGGCGCGGACCCCGCGAAGGGGTCCGGCACCCGGAGGGGCTACTGCCCGGAGGCCTGGTCGGTCCGCTGGCCGAGCAGCACGGCGTCGCGGCCGTCCTCCTCCTGGAGCTGGACCTTGACGGTCTCCCGCAGCGACGTGGGGAGGTTCTTGCCGACGTAGTCGGCGCGGATCGGGAGCTCCCGGTGGCCGCGGTCGACGAGGACCGCGAGCTGTACGGCGCGGGGCCGGCCGATGTCGCCGAGGGCGTCGAGGGCGGCGCGGATGGTGCGGCCGGAGAAGAGCACGTCGTCGACGAGGATCACCAGACGGCCGTCGATGCCGTCGCCGGGGATCTCCGTGCGGCCGATCGCCCGGGCGGGCTTCAGGCGCAGGTCGTCGCGGTACATGGTGATGTCGAGGGATCCGACCGGGATCTTCGTGCCGGTGATCTCTTCGAGCTTGGCCGCCAGCCGCTCGGCGAGGAACACGCCGCGGGTGGGAATGCCGAGGAGCACCACGTCGTCGGCGCCCTTGGCGCGTTCGACGATCTCGTGGGCGATGCGGGTCAGGACCCGGGCGATGTCCTGCGCCTCCAGCACGGGGCGCATTGCTTCGCCGGCGTTCCGACCGCCGTCTTCAGAAATCTGAGAAGTCTGGCTGTCCATGAAAAGGACCTCCTTCTCCGCCTCACGGGACGGACCTTAAAGGACGTCTGACGTACGCCGTCCACGGTACCAGGACCCTGCGCCCGGCCCCGCACGCGGGGTCCCGCGGAGCCCTCGTCAGTGGGCGGCGAAGACCATTCGGCTTGACGCATCCACGTAACGCTGCGTAACCTCACAGTGAGTTACCAGCCGCGCGACGGCCCCGCATGTCATCCATGCAGCCCGTCGTCCATGTCGTCACAGCGTCACAGCGTCCGGGAGCGTTATGTCCAGCGAATACGCCAAACAGCTCGGGGCCAAGCTCCGCGCCATCCGCACCCAGCAGGGCCTCTCCCTCCACGGTGTCGAGGAGAAGTCCCAGGGCCGGTGGAAGGCCGTGGTGGTCGGCTCCTACGAGCGCGGGGACCGCGCCGTGACCGTCCAGCGTCTCGCCGAGCTGGCGGACTTCTACGGGGTTCCGGTGCAGGAACTGCTGCCGGGCACGACCCCCGGCGGAGCGGCCGAGCCGCCGCCGAAGCTGCGCCTCGACCTGGAGCGCCTGGCGGGCGTCCCCGCCGAGAAGGCCGGCCCGCTCCAGCGCTACGCGGCGACCATCCAGAGCCAGCGCGGCGACTACAACGGCAAGGTGCTGTCGATCCGCCAGGACGACCTGCGCACCCTGGCCGTCATCTACGACCAGTCCCCCTCGGTCCTGACCGAGCAGCTGATCAGCTGGGGCGTCCTCGACGCCGACGCGCGGCGCGCGGTGGCCCACGAGGACATCTAGTCCTGAAGCCCGGACATCGGGCCCAGGCCAGCAGAAACGTTTACCGGGGGGGGGGGGGGGGGGGGGGGGGGGGGGGGGGGGGGGGGCGGGGGGGGGGGGGGGGGGGGGGGGGGGCGGGGGGCGCCCGCCCCCCCCCCCCCCCGCCCCCCTTCGTGGTCACTGCCGGGCCGCGGCCTCCGCCGCCCCGGCCTGTGCCGGGACCTCGGTGGAGCCCTCGGCGGCCGGGGCGTGGGCGGC